>JASEGR010000162.1:539-2819 GCA_030017955.1 Candidatus Eisenbacteria bacterium | reverse complement strand
TGATCTGATCACGCGGATCAGGTTTTGCCCTGTGGGTTTCTTTTTGGATCTGGCACATCTCGACTCCCCCTGATTGCTTTCCATCTCAAGAAGCGGAAATCCGGAAATCTTCCTTTCTCTCCACGCTGAGCGAATCAGCACTTGGTATGACTGTTGTTGTCATCAAATGTTCGCAAGTGCCGCTAGCCCAAGTTCGACACAATGATGTCACTTTCAGATTTTTTTTGTTGAATTGGAATCAGAATCATCAATATAGATTGAAAAGTCCATGTAGTGAAAACCTACCCCCTTGCGGAGCCCGGTCACGATGTTGTATATTGGTCCATGTTTCTCCGGAAATTCTCAATCGACAAAGACGGCAAGCGACACGACTATTGGGCGCTCGTTGAATCAGTACGAACAGCGCGTGGACCGCGGCAACGTGTGGTCTCCTATCTTGGTGACATGGATGAAGCGGGACGACTTGGCATTCATCACGCAGTCGAAAAAGGTCTACCGACTCAGGAGTCACTCTTCGATGAGACCTCACCCGAATGGGTTGAGGTCAACGTCCGTAAGGTCCGCACAGAACGAAGCCGCCGCTTCGGTGACGTGTGGCTTGCTCTGGAGCTCATCAAAAAGCTTGGTGTCAGTGAACTCCTTGATCGAGTGATGCTGGAGACCTCCGGTTCTGCAGATGCAGCCTTGGGCAGGCACCCGAAAATCTCCTGGGCTACGCTCGCAAACGTTCTGGTTATCTCACGCTTTTGTGAACCATCGAGCGAACTCCATATCGCCGAACAGTTCTACCGCAAGAGTGCACTCTCAGACCTTCTGGGTATTGCCGACGAGGACATCTACGACAACCGCCTCTACCGCGCACTGGATAAACTGTTGGAACACAAAGACGACATCCAGAAGCATCTCAAAGGGCGGTTGGGTGAACTCTTTCATATCACCTATGATATTCTTTTGTATGACGTCACCTCCAGTTACTTTGAAGGACAAGCATCCAGAAACCCTCAGGCACAGCAGGGGTACTCACGCGACAGTCGTCCCGATTGTAAACAAGTGTGCATCGGTCTGGTCGTAACCAAAGAAGGAATACCTCTTGGCTATGAGGTGTTCGAGGGTAACCGGCACGATTCAAAGACGGTTGAAACCATTATCGAAAAGATGGAATCCCTCTATGGCAAGGCAAATCGTATCTGGATTATGGATCGCGGGATGGCCAGTCCTGATAATCTTGAACTGCTCCAAGAGGAAGGCCGGCGCTACATTATCGGAACAGCCAAGAGCCAGTTGAAGAAGTTCGAACACCAGCTTCTCACGAAGGGCTGGAAGCAAGTCCATGAAGGACTCGAAGTAAAACTCTGCCCTTCGCCAGGTGGAGGCGAAGAGATATTTATTCTCTGCCGAAGTGAAGCCAGACGTGAGAAGGAACGGGCGATTCACAACCGCTTCCTCGAGCGACTGGACAAAGGTCTTCACAAAGTGAAGAAGAGCTGTACCTCCGGCCGCGTCAAGAATGTGAGAGTTGTCGAGCGCCGTATCGGACGATTGCTCGAACGCTACAACCGGGCCTCTCCGCTTTTTGATATCGATGTCAAAGAACTTGACGGCAAACTCGATCTCTCCTGGACGATCCACAACACGTATAGCGATTGGGCCCGTTTGAGCGAGGGATATTATCTCCTGCGCACGAACATCATAGACTGGACGCCGGAAGATTTGTGGAAAGCTTACATTCAACTGACGGAGGCTGAAGCAGCCTTCCGCATTCAGAAACAGGACTTGAAGCTGCGCCCCATTTGGCACCAACGAGAAGATCGCGTTCAGGCGCACATCTTGGTCTGCTTCCTTGCCTATGTGCTCTGGAAATGTCTCGCACAAATGTGCAAGCAGGCAGGGCTCGGGAACGAACCCAGAACGATCCTTGAAGAGATCAAAAATCTCACCCTGATCGATGTCGTACTCTTGACACGCACCGGCACAGAGATCAGACTCCGTTGCGTCTCCAAACCCGAACAACACTTGGCCATTCTCTTACAAAAGCTCAACCTCAGACCGCCCCCCAGGCTTGAGATGAAACTCAATTTGTAGTGTAAACTATTAACGACTTTTGCCCTTTGCTGCTCAGAACCAACATCTTTTGTCTAATTCTGTCGAACTTGGGCTAGTGTTTCCAGGACAGGCCTGATATCGGATGTGAGAATTCTCCGAAAACCAGCGGTCTTCTTCGTACTGTCAGGCTAGCCCAAGTTCGACACTTGAAAACTATTTTTGATAGTTTTTTGAGTG
>JASEGR010000162.1:0-529 GCA_030017955.1 Candidatus Eisenbacteria bacterium | reverse complement strand
TATGCTTGATTCGGAAGCAAAGTAGAAGAAAATTCAATGAGACGCAAGGGAAAAAGTCGCGGATGTGACACGCTCCACACGAGGTTGTGAGCCGGATCTCCTAACGTTCGATCAGAATCAAGTGTCCGAGCTTGTCTCGCTTTGCCTTGAGGTAATGCTCATTGAAGAAATTCGGATCGACCTCAAGCGCAACTCGTTCCACGACCTCCAGTCCATATCCGTGCAACCCAACGAGTTTTTTTGGATTGTTCGTCATCAGCCGCATCTTGCCGACCCCAAGGTCGTGAAGAATCTGCGCGCCGATGCCGTAGTCTCGCAAATCCGGCCGGAAGCCAAGTTTCTCGTTTGCCTCTACGGTGTCCATCCCATCGTCCTGCAGCCTATATGCTTTCAGCTTGTTCAGAAGCCCGATGCCTCTCCCCTCCTGCCTCATGTACAATACGACACCCCGACCTTCTTTCTCGACCATCTGCATAGCAGCGATCAGCTGCTCATTGCAGTCACAGCGCAGGGAGCCGAACACGTCTCC
>JASEGR010000161.1 GCA_030017955.1 Candidatus Eisenbacteria bacterium | reverse complement strand
ACCATTCGTGGAGATTATGTCCTGTCAGCTTTTACAGGAAAATCCGGACTTGACCTGTCCAACGACGAGGCTGACGTTCGGCGAGCTTCGAGCCGTAACGTCCGGCCTCTTGTTCGGCTTCCGTCAGATGGATTTCAGCAATTGGGACCAGGCCCGACGGTGGACGATAGAGGAATTCGCCTTGTCCAATTCCTGTCCGACGAAAGCGAGAAAGGCGACGCGGCCTTTCTCGCCGAGCAGGATCAGTATCCCGGTCGAGAAATCGAGGAAGTTCGACACGTAGATATTCTGGCCGCTTGCGAATTCGCTCTTGATCCGCTCGTGTGTTTGCTGTATCTCCCCGGCCTCAACGCCACGCTCAGCCAAGAAGAGAATCTCCGAAATCTTCTTCACCCGCGCTAGGTCCAGCTTGGCGTCGAGTTGGGTAAGCGTCAGAGATCGGTCTTTCACCTCGACCAGTAGAGCCAGTTTGTCCTTGAACCGGCATTCGATATCCGCTCCCGTGCCGGAGGCGGCGTCCGCCGCGTTCACTTTCTGTCGGCGGATGTCGTCGAAGAGACCAAACGCGGCGGCAACAGCCCTGAACAAAGCAGTACACACCGCCTCAAGTCTGTCACCGCCGGATTTGTCGGCCGTGAAACGACTGACAAGTTCGGTCGTCTGCTTGAGACTGACTCTGTTCGGCGTCGCATAGACCACTTGAACGCCCGCAAGGAGTCGATAGACCTCCGCCATAATCTGATCGAAAACCTGTCGGGCGAAATCCGCCGATGACGCATTCTCCACGGCATCCAATACCGCGATGAGATTGTCCCAGTCCGCCTTGTTCTTCTGTTGACCTCGATACTTCTTGACGACGGCGGGGCAGCGTAGCGGGTTGTTCACGTAGGGTTCGCCAGACCCACCCAAGACACGCTGATTGGCTTGGTCGAATGGAACAATTACGTCGTGAGCTGCGGTTCTTGCATCGAACGCGCCGGGCTTCTTGTACGCCGCTTGAAGCGAGTGACAGTCAAGACGCGTGTCCACGCACTTGCACAGGACTTGCGTTGGCAAAACGTAGTGATACGACTTCGTGGCGCTGGTCAAACAAGCGATTACCCGATCCCGCACCGAAGCATGATCGTGCAGGAGGGGGTCTGTGAAGTTCTGGGATTCGACGGCGGTTGAGACGTGCTTCCATCTCGCGTTGAGAAGATCGCGGCAGCGGTCAACGAAGGACTTTTTTGGTTTGTCATGGTTCAGTAGTTCGTCCAGAGGACTTCCTGTCTTTCCTTCTTGATCGACATGGCCTTCTTGGGATGTTCCCGATGAATATGCCAGTCCTTGTACATCTCGCGCATCAGATTGCAGTCGTAGCCGGAGATTGCAACCTTGCCTTTGACACTGTGCAGGACGCGACTGAGAGCGGTGTGGTCTTTGTCCGTCATCTCGTAGGCATAGGCCTTGCTGTCACCCCGTGATTCATGCGGATACGGAGGGTCACAGTAGAAGAGGGTTTCACTGCTGTCGTACCGTTGAATGACGGCAGCGGCGGAATCGTGCTCGATTTGCGCGCGCAGAAGTCGTCCGGCAATGAACTCCAACCCGGCGACGCTTCCCAGCCACCGCGATACGGCCCCCGCCATTCCCGCTCTGCTCGTGTTCAGGCAGTTCGCCCACCTTCCGGCCGAAGCGGTCTGTGCCAGCCCCGTACGCACCTGCCGGGCTCTCACGAAAAACCTGCGGGCGCGTTCCACGTCTGACAGATACTTGCCGTTGCCGTTTGTTTGGATGGCCATGAGGAACTCTTCGCGGGAGAATGGACTCATCCCAATCTGGTAGAGAAGTTCATCCTTCTTCTCTCTTAGAACGCGGAAGAAATTGACGACCTCTCCGTCGGCATCATTGTAGGTCTCGACTGGCGAAGGTGGCCGGTTGATTAGCACTGCCGCAGACCCTCCGAATGGTTCGCAATAATGGTGACACTGGGGAAGCAAGGGAAGAAGCCAGTCAAGGTGGCTGAACTTGCCGCCGTACCAGCCAAAGGCAATCATCTTGCGCAAACGCCGGCGATTCTCATCGAAAGAACGCACGGTCGGGCCGACGTAGTACTCGGTCTGCACCGCATTTTCGCGCACCTGATTTCTTCTGGTCTTGGTCTTTGTCATGCGCGTCACTGTAGCACCCTTGCTTCCCTGTGTCATCCTTATCTCCGTGTTCCCGGCGCAGCACGCAAGCGCCGAATCGGGCCGCCGATCAGGCGGCCAAGCGCCAGTGTGCGCACAGCGCTGCGGAACGCCCGGCCTCTGGTTCGCGAGCTTGTGAGCCTACCATGCGCGCCGTGGTTCTGCCGGCTCATTTGGGATCGGGAACCAGGAGGCATCGGCATATCTTGGTGGCGAGGGCGATCCGGTATTTCCGTGTGCCGGGGCACAGCCTCAATCCTGCCCGTGTTGGGGCTCGCCCAGAGCGAATGGCTCCCACCTTCACGTTTGAGGTAACACCCATAGCGGCGAAGATGCCACAAGAGTTCGTTCCTCTTCATCCGACCGCCACCAGTTCCCGCATGGCGTTGGCAGGCAGACCACGCAGAGCGTCGTCCCGCCTGTCCTCCAAAATCAAGTCAATTGCTTGCGACAGGCCTCCTCAGACACTCCGCCTTAGTCTTCCCCTGTCCGTTCGCGCCGGGAATCTCAGGACAATAGGCCACAAACCACCTTCCATCCCGTTCCACGACAGCCGTGAATTCGTTGCGCATATTCTCGCCTCGTTTTTGCAGGTCAAGTCCGGATTTTCCTGTAAAAGCTGATAGGGCATAATCTCCACGAATGGTCTCCTACGC
>JASEGR010000160.1 GCA_030017955.1 Candidatus Eisenbacteria bacterium | reverse complement strand
GGCGAGAAGCCCCTATGAAAGTGTCGTGTCCGGGGGCAAAGACATAGACAAGGAACTTTCGGGACACGACACTAACAGGTCGGACAGGTTCCAAGGTAGATTGAGTGTCTCCCCCCGCAGCTAATGCTGCCTGGTGGGAATGCCGATGAAGGAATCGGCATGGAACTCTCAATCCTGATTGTAAGCAAAGATGAAAGGCTGCTGACAGAACTGCATCCCTTTCTGGCTCGAAAGGCAGTAAGGGGTCTCTACACTCCCACGCTGGAATCCAGTCTGGAGATTGCCGCAGAAGGAAAACCCGAGCTAGCGGTAATAGATGCACCTGCAGGTGATCGGGACATCGAGCTTCTGCGAAAGCTCAAAAAGAAACATCCTTCTCTCCAAATCATCCTTCTAACCGATGGATCATCCCTGAACTCCGGGCGCGATGCATTCACCATAGGCGTGAGAAATTTCGTTCCGAAACCATTTGACCTCGAGACCCTCTCATCAGTCATCTCAGTGGCTCTCGGGAGCATACGGAAGAGAAAGACAAGAGATGCACTCTCCAGAGCGACTCTGGAAGAGTTTGGGTTCGAAAGAATAATTGGTGTGAGCGAGGGCTTCAAGGAGACGCTCGATGTCGCGAGAAGGGTGAGCGAATCGGACGCCACCTCCGTGCTTATCCGTGGAGAAAGTGGAACCGGAAAGGAACTCATTGCAAGAGCAATACACGCGGGGAGCAGAAGGAGGGATGGACCTTTTGTTGATGTGAACTGCGCTGCCATACCGGACAATCTCCTCGAAAGCGAGCTATTCGGTCACGAAAAGGGAGCCTTCACAGACGCAGGGCGGGAGAAAATCGGACTTTTTGAGATGGCTGATGGTGGCACAATATTCCTTGACGAAATTGGTGAACTCGGATTCGAGCTTCAGGCAAAACTTCTGAGATTCCTCGATACAAAGATGGTGAGAAGAATCGCCGGCTCGCTTTCAATTGCCATCGATGCCCGGATAATTGCGGCGACGAACAGAGAGCTCCAAAAGGACGTTGAGAACAAGAAATTCAGAGGCGACCTTTACTACAGATTGAATGTCGTTGAGCTGAGAATCCCGCCCCTCCGTGAAAGGGGAGATGACGTCGTCCTTCTGGCAAGACACTTTATCGAAAAACTCAGGACAGATTTCAAGAAACCAGGACTCTCTCTGAGCCGGACGGCGCTTGCTGCCATCAGGAAGTACAACTGGCCGGGGAATGTCAGGGAGCTCATGAACGTACTTGAAAGAGCGGTCTTACTCTCAAAGGGCGGTGTGATTGAGCCATCCGATCTGCCCCTTGGCGAGCCAAGAAGCGGCCCCCACGGCGGAATGAGCTCGGGTATTGACGACGTAAGAATTGAGCTTCCAGATGAGGGGATAACGCTTGAGGTCATGGAGAGAAAGCTAATTGAAGCTACCCTTGAAAAGTGCGGCTGGAACGTCGTGAAAGCAGCGAAGCTCCTGGGTGTCGGAAGGGGCACTCTCAGATACAGGATGAAGAAGTACCGGATAGAACCTGCGTTGGAGGAATCTTTCACCTGACGGCGCAGGCGCGCAGGACTCCTGGGGAAATTTGCTCTCAGCGGCTCTTTTGAGCCACTTTCACATCTCTTTACGTTTCCATAAGATACGACGCTGTCCCCTTTGTCCCATGCGGGAAAACCCGCTTCCGGCCCGGAACCTGGCGCTCGTCGATACTCGCGGTTGGCATTCGTTCTCCGGGCTGCCTTCCAAGTCGTTTCTCCTATATCGCCATAACTCCGAACGAGTTCTAGTTCTTCCGGGGTCACTTGAATCAGCCAAAGATGTCCGGGATCAGCGGGCACTGCCGTTTTGGCACACGGCTTGCGATTCCAGGAAGAGTGATCAGCAGTTGGGCAGGTCAACAAACGAAAGGAGGTTCGCCATGTTCCGAATGGCGCGTGTAGCAAGGTACTTGATTGCCATGAGCTTTGTGGTTGCCGTTGCAGGAGCTCTGCTCACAGGCTGTGGGAAGGACAATCCGCTTTCTCCTGACAGGGGGGGATCACTGCACCCAACTTTGTAAGGGTGCCACTTCCGGGAGGAAAGGGAGTTTCGGAAGGACCAATTAGGACACTGTTCACCTTTGATGAAGCGACCGGTGGGACATTCAATCTGGATAGATACACACTGGGTTTCGAACCGGGATTCATTGATAACGTGGACGGTGGACCGGTTGGGGTGACCCTTACTATTCCAGATCCTTCAATAGTGATGTTGGATCTTACGATTGCTCCATCTGAGTGGAACTCTTTTGAAGATGTGGTAGTCGTGACCATCTCCCTGGCCGGAACGGGCGTATCGCCGAAGGATGTTTTGGGTCTTTGGTACAATAAACAGACCGGTCTCTGGGAACAAGTTTCCCTTAATTATTCTGAAGAGGGAAACACAGTCTCCCTGGAACTCAAGCACTTCTCGAGATACGCTCTGGCCAACTCGAATTAGCCTCTTGGATTGATAAGGGAAGGGGCAGGTAGAGGACCTGCCCCTTTCTTTTTTCTCCGCCTAATCGTCCTGTCTGATCAATCCCCGCAGCCCTGGCACAAGATATGTTACTTCCTTAAGAAGGCGCGTTCTTGCCTGAATTCTGAACAAATCTATTGCGGCTTGGTGCTGCCGGTTTTCAAGTCATTGCAGAATGCAATCCTGCCGATGACATGCAGACGAACGCTCTTAACGAGAAGTGAGCGACCTGCCGATAATGCCTTTAGTTAGTGTGCCGTCCCAGAAATAGCTTTACGAAATGCAGGGCGTTTCATAAGGCACACTGCCAGGGGGTATGAGGGGGT
>JASEGR010000159.1 GCA_030017955.1 Candidatus Eisenbacteria bacterium | reverse complement strand
AAGACATCCCCGTAACCTCCAGCTATTCTTGGACTTCTAATCGGACACCAGTGGGGTTGTTACCTAATTATACAGGAAGAAAAGGCGCAAGTTCCACAGGGGAAAATAGTGACAGTCACCTATTTCCATTATCATAAATAGGTGACTGTCACTATTTTCCTATTTTCTCAGCTTCTTCTGCCTCACAAGAGCAATATCAAGTGAAAGAGCGGATGCAACATAAACTGAGGAATAGGTCCCGAAAACCACGCCTACGAGCATAACGTAGGAGAAATCGTGAATTACCTCACCACCAAAGAGATAGAGAGCGATAACCGTGAGGAATACTGTAAACGTGGTGATTACTGTTCTGCTGAGAGTCTCGTTTACGCTCGTGTCAAAAACTTTCTGAAGACCTTCCTTTCTCAGGGCCCTTCCTCTCTCTCGTATCCTGTCGAAAACAACAATCGTGTCATTGATCGAAAAGCCAGCAAGAGTGAGAAGGGCGGCAACAACGGTGAGACTCACTTCTTTGTTGGCGACCGAGACAGCCCCCAGGGCGATGAACACGTCATGGAAGAGCGATATCACGGCACCTAGCGCAAAACGGAACTCGTACCTTATGCTCACATAGATGAGTATGCCGAGAAGTGACCAGAAAATTGCCAGAATCGCTTTCCCTCTCAGCTCTTTTCCAACCTTGGGGCCGACCGCTTCTTCCCTTCTCAAGTCAACCTGGACACCGGGGAAAAAGCTCGCAAAGGAACTCTTGATTACCGGGAAAGGATCCTTTCCTGTCTCCGGGTTTTGAAGCCGGATAAGAATTTCGCCCGAGTCTCCAATCTCCTGAATCTCAGAACCTCTGTAACCGGCAGCATCCACTGCCTGTCTGACTCTATCAATCCTTACAGGCTGGCTGAATTTCAACTGCATCAAGGTTCCGCCGGTGAAATCGATGCTGAGCCTGGGACCGCCGTGGGCGATGAGCGAGATGATTGTTATCAGCACGCACACGCCGGAGAACATGTACGCATAACGTCTGCGCGCCATAAACCCAAACTTAGTCCCCACCAGAAGTTGTAACATTGTCCCCTCTCAGATGCTCAGCTTCTCTACTCTCTTCCTCGCCGTTATCATGTCGAAAACAACTCTCGTGCAGAAAACTGCAGTGTACATATTCGCCAGCAGCCCGATGCTCAGTGTAACCGCAAAACCTTTGATAGGTCCTGTCCCGAATTGAAAGAGGAAGAGTGCGCTTATGAGCGTAGTTACGTTTGAATCCAGAATTGTCCGGAATGCCCTTGTATAGCCGGCATCGATCGCCGCCCGCACGGTCTTCTTGTTCCTGAGCTCCTCCCGTATTCTTTCGAAAACGAGAACGTTGGCATCGACTGCCATTCCGATTGTGAGGACAATTCCTGCGAGTCCGGGAAGTGTGAGAGTCGCGTGGAATCCGGCGAGCACGGCGAGTATGAAGAGCGTGTTGACGACAACGGCGCCAATTGCCAGAAGCCCGGACACCCGGTAGTAGCCAACCATGAAGAGCACAACAAGTATGCTTCCAATGATACCGGCCCTTACGCCCATATTGATTGAATCCCGCCCCAGCGATGGACCTACGGTCCTCTCTTCAACCACGTTAACCGGAGCAGGGAGGGCGCCGGTCCTAAGAACTACGGCAAGGTCCTTCGCTTCCTTCTCGTCGAATCTTCCGGTAATCGAAGCCCTGCCTCCCGGGATTCTCTCTCTAATCACCGGAGCCGAGCGCACCTTGTTATCAAGAACTATTGCCAGCTCTCTGCCGACATTGTTCCCTGTTAACTTTGCAAACTTTGCCCCGCCCTTTCCTGTCATCGTCAGCGAAACTCCAGGAGCATTTGGAGCCATTTCTTCAAGGCCAAACCCCATGATGGCGTTGGCCACTGCCGAGCCGGTGAGCAAGGGTTCCCTGTCAAGCACGTACAGAAACTTGCCGGCCCTTCCCTGGAAAGCTTCTTCCTCATATCCCCATGAGAGGGACGCATCACCGGGAAGAAGCGTATCGATACCAGAACTTGCAAGAAGATTTTCGACGGGCGCGGTCTCTTCAGTTTCAAAGAATGCCGCCCCCTCTTTAAAAGTCAGAATCCTCGCGTTGACCGGTTTTTCGACGGTTAGGCTGTCTCCGCCAAGCTGCCTGGCAATTTGGGAGCGGGAGAAATAGCTGTCAAGCCGGTCCATGATCCTCTTCGCCTCTTCTTCAGTCTTCACTATCTTGAACTCGAGCATGGCAGTCTGACCAATCAGAGCTTTTGCTCTATCTGCGTCGAGAAGCCCCGGCAATTGAATGACGATTCTGTCCTTGCCCTGCTTCTGGATCAGAGGCTCGGTAACTCCAAACTGGTCAACTCTGTTCCTTATGACTTCCATCGCCCTATCGGCAGCGTCTTCTGCTTCTGCCGCGGTCAGCTTGGCTTTGTCCACTTCGAGCACAAGATGCATCCCGCCCTGGAGGTCAAGCCCGAGCCGGAGTGCTTTGTCTCTCAGCGCATCGAGCTTCTCCTGGACAACTGAACTGCGCGCTGAGGCAGACATTCTGTACAACCTGAATGATGGGAAGAGATACCAGAGAGCAAGCAGTAACGAGACAGCTATGATGCCTATTCTCCAGAGTTCAGTTCGTTTCAATTTGCCTTTTCCTCATTCGCATAAAGTCTTCTATGTCACCACATTTAGTCAAAACCCCCGGGGCATTCCGAGGGACACCTGGAAACCACAAAGCACTGGCCAATCAGGATACCGGAGCCAAAACACGGTGTCAAGAAATACTGTTCGAGTGTCAGTTAAAATTCAAAACCGGACTATTTAAAGTTGAAAACCGGACTCTGGTCT
>JASEGR010000158.1 GCA_030017955.1 Candidatus Eisenbacteria bacterium | reverse complement strand
TCGGGTCAACCCCGTCGGCAAGTTTCGTCACGATCTCGATGGCTTGGTCAACGTCCATGTGCCGGATTACTGCTTCGGTTTGTCCTTCTCGGCCTTATCCTTCGCTTCCTTGACCAGCTTCGGAAGGTCGGGCTTCGAGGGGCGTTTGTTCTGCCGGAAGGATGCCTTCGCCTCGTCGGCGAGTTGCTTCGTCGCCTCGTAAGGAAGATCGCCAGCTTGTTCAAAATTCCGGTCACCGTAGGGATTGGTGACAGATCGTCCTCGCAGGCGAATGAACCTCTTAGCCACGGTACAATATTCTACCTCAAGACGAGAGTAGATCGCCGGATCCCGGCTCCTCAGATAGACGTATTTCGTCTTCAATGGTTTTTGATCTTGGGGCGTGAAGACGTATTCCGGTTGATAACCCGTGTCTGGCGCTTCGTATAGCAACTGCTCGGACACGATGATTCCGCCGTTGGTGTTGCCTGGCGACAAGACCACCGCCCATGTTGTGTCGTTCGTATTGAATACAGCTTTCATTTTGAAATCACATACAAGCGGCTCGTCATTTAGAACAAGTTGAGCAATATCCCGGACAGGTGTTGCCCGGATAAGATCGTATCCCTTCGTCTGGCCAGATTCATTGGCAGAGACCTGGCAACTCCAATCCACTGTGTTCATAAGGAATGTGGTATCGCCTTGCTTCCTCATGCGAAAGACAACAGGAGATTTCTTGCCAGCAACAAACGGTTTCGGATGGCCAGGCTCTTCAAAATATTGAAAACTCCGGTTCTGGTCCGTTAACAAGGCTCCGTCATGCCCCGCCTTCGAGATGCCTTGGATATAGAGACTTGAACCTGTTTCCTTCTCAACTGAAAAGACCCCAGTATTATCTGTCTGGACAGTGATTGTCTTGATTTGGCCAAAGAATTCGGATTCTTTGGGGCTGAAATGCTGAATGTGAATCTCTGCGTTTGCACCGACGACCGGTGCATTATTCTGATCGACCACTTTGCCATAAAAGGTGATGGCAACATCGCGTTTCTGAACAATTGCCTTCATCAGTGACATTTTCTTTTCGGCACCTTCACGTTCCATGGGGGAAAGATCGTTATTATCGGCCATCGCCGACACTGATACCAACAAGATCAAGGGCAACAGGAACTTCTCGTTTTTCAGCATCATTTGGAAATCCTCCACCTACTGGTTAAGTTGGGCATCTTCGACAACAGCCGTCCAGAACGGCCGTTCATCCACGATATTTGATCGGAACTCACGGCTGTGGGAATAGTGCTGATTATTATATCCCCAATTTCGCAGATCCCTTGCCGTGCCAAAGCCATTCACAGATGGCTCGGAGCCCAGAGCTCTGGATCGGGACTCCACGATCCGGGCAAAGGTTTCAAACCTGTCGTCCGGAATAGTCATGGTGCGTTCATCGAACGGCAAGAGGCTGTCGTAATAGAAGCGGTCGCCAGAAGCCGGAGCGTAGGAATCAACATTGGAATCGCCTTCCGTGTACCAGTAGTTCAAGTCCGGTTTCATCTCGTTGTTTAACTGCCATGCTATTGCGCCCAAAGCATAGTCTACGGGATTGAAATACAGAGCCATTGCTCCCACATGACTTGAATTGGCGGCAAGGTATGGAGTATCAGGCGACAGTCCCGAAGAATAGCGGGCGTAAATATTCGGCGTGTCAAAGCCGGTCCAGTAATTGGTGACGGTGTTGTCGTAGCAATGAGCCGGGATTGCCGCCTGAGCCGCTATGTACGTGTGAACCACGGATGACGAGAAAAGCCGGAGCGCCTCGCCCATCACGACATTGCCCATGCTGTGGGCAATCACCCGGATCTCTCCCGAATACGTCGAGTTCAGACTGGTGATGCGGTTCTTCAACGCTTCGCCTGAACGCCATGCCCGGACTTCACTTGCATCATATGTAAGTATGCCTGTGTACGTGGGCCACTGAAAACCACCGACATGGCCTTTGTATCTTTGCCACCAGAGGCGTTTGAAGACGGTTTCACTCCAGCGATCCTTTTCCCAGCCTTCCATGTTCCAGCCGTGAACGTGCAGAACATATTCGTCGTTCTCTGGCGTGTATGTCGTTGAATTGGCGTTGCTGCCGGAATTTGTGTTCACATTGTCGTCTGCGATAACGGTGACAACGTATTTCTCGTAGAACTCGGTTATCGGTCTGAGGTCAAGGCTCATCGCCTTCTTGCAGACCTCGTTGCCGTTCATCTTGACGATCAACGTCAAATCGCCTTTCCCGGCGGTCTTGCCTTCCAGAATGAACGGCGACACCTGATCGGCGGTCTTGATGTGCTGATTCGGCAACTGGACTTCGGTTGTCCCGACCGTAATCAGTTTGGTCTTTTGGATTTGTTGAGCGGCAACACTGGTGTCGGAGAGGTAGGTGGAAGATTCCCCGACCGCCTCGAAAATGTTGACCGACGGTGAGCCGGAGCTGACGTTCTCAAACTTCAGGAAGTAGGTGATTCCCGACAAGTTGGCCGTGGTGTCGTCCACTTTGATATGCAGCCTGGTGAAGTCCTCCAAGTCACGCTTGCAGGTAATGGCGCTGTCGTTGCAGTTCGCCGTTCCGCTCTGCGCGTCGTCTTCCTCGCCGCCGGAAATTACGTCAACGTCGTCATTAACCCAGAAGAGATAGTGGTTGTCGTTCGTGTCGCCAAAGGTGATGGAATCGTCCCGATTCCCGTCCATAGCGATGTCGCACTTGGGGACGTAAATCTTGAATGTTCTTTTGCCGCTGTTGAAGCCGCTGTCTTCATGATGGCCGCCAAGGACACGGCCGGAATTATCGGCCGGCCAGGGATCAACCGCGATTATCCCGACGCCCGTGACG
>JASEGR010000157.1 GCA_030017955.1 Candidatus Eisenbacteria bacterium | reverse complement strand
GGTGGGAATTCCGAATGCTTAAAAACTACAAGGAGGGAAAACTTTCGCTTGAGGGCTTGGCGAAAAAGCTTGACCTTTCAATAAGCGAAACCATAGATATGCTTGCTGAGCTTGGAATAGAAGCGCCCATAGGTTTTGATGACTACTTAAAGGGATTTGACGTATTTAGGGACAAGTAAGAACTCAGTAATACCTCTTTTCTTCGATGTGGTCTTCTGCGAGGTTGATGCCCCATTCGGTGAGGATCTTTGAAACAGCCCGTTCACCGCTTTCGATGCAATTCGGAACCCCTACCCCTCTGTAGCAGCCGCCGGCGAGGGCGAGGCCGGGGATCTGAACACTACGATCCTCGATCACCGCGACCCGCTCAAGGTGCCCAAGCGTATATTGCGGCATGCCGAGATGCCACCGAAAGATGCGCGTAAATAAAGGCTTCGCAAACGGGTTGAGGCCCAGGATATCACGAAACTCGGCAAGCACTATCTCCACAAGCTCCTCATCCGAACGCTTCAAAATCTCCTGGTTGTGCGGACCGCCGACGAAACCGCGCAGTAGCACCTTGCCTTTAGGCGCTCTGCCTGGCCACTTGGTGGAGGAGTAAGTAGCCGCCATAAGCGCTCGGCCCTCTACGAGGGGGCACAGAACCCCGAACGCATTCAGATCGAAGCCGACCTCGCTTTCGTTAAAGGCGACCGAGATTGTCGCCGATGAGGAGGTCGGTATGTCGGCAAGCGCATCTGCGATGGCCTGGTCGTGCGGACGGAGGAGGGGCTGGGCGGCCCATGATTCGGTGGCGATGATGACAGCGTCGCCCTCAATGGTTGAATCGTCAGATAAACGAGCACTCCATTTACTTTGACTAATACTTTGAAGTGAGGTGACAGTCAAACCTGTGCGCATATTCTCCCGACCCGCTACCTCTGCCATTCGGTCTGTAAGTTCCTGCATACCATTGACAAATGAGGCGAAGAATGTGCGAGGTTTCTCGCCCGGCTTAGGAGGGTACTTGCGCCGCATCTCTTCAACCATGCGGCGAGCCGCGATGAAGCCCTTCATGAGCGACCCATACTTCTGCTCCATTTCAAGGAGGCGCGGAAAAGTTGCGGCTAATGACATCTGAGATGGGTCGGAGGCGTGAACGCCGCCGACAAGCGGTTCCGCCAGACGATCAAGGCACTCCCTGCCCATGCGGCGGACCACAAAGCTCTCGAGAGTCTCGTCGTTGAACTCACCTGGAGCAACCTTTTTCGGCGGAATCAGAAGGTCCATAGCCATCCGTATCTTGCCGGGCCATGAGAACAAGCCTGTTGTGGCGAACGGAACGAACTTCGTGGGCGCAAACATCATGACGCCATCTGGCATCTGATGAAGTTTGCCTCGAGACAAAATCCACGTCTTCCTCCGGGAGTCATCCGTGGGTAACTCATCGTCGAAAATCCCTGTGAGTTTAGCGATGCGGTGACATGCCGGTTTTTCGGTCAGGAAACAGTCAGGTCCACCATCTACGACAAACCTTCCCTTTTCCGAAGGATCGGGTACCATCTCCGTTTGAATTTTACCGCCGAGGCGACGGTCCTTCTCGATCAGAACGAACTCAACTTCGTGGCCCTCGGATGCAGCCCTGGTCACTTTGTAGGCCGCGCCAAGCCCGGCAATGCCTCCGCCAATAATGATGATGCGTTTCACTTGATCTCCCTCGTCCACCCTCACCCCTACCCTCTCCCCTGCCTTCGCCGAAACGCCTGCCCTCCGCAAGGCTTCTGGAGGCGGGCTTCGTGCAGGCAGGCATCAAGGGAGGGGGAGATTAAAGGTGGAAATTTTCTTCCACAATGGTTGCCAGAGTTTCGATAAACCCCTCGGAGTAGTTAAGAGAAGGTGTTCGCTTTAATACCATCCCCAAGGACTCGGCTTTTTCTTTGTAAAGGATATCGATATCGTAGAGAATTTCAATATGGTCCGATACAAAACCGATCGGGATGATGAGGACCTCTTTGACTCCAATCTTGCTAATCTCCGACAAAACGCTTTCAACATCCGGACCGATCCACTTCCCCGGGCCGCCCCCCTTGCTCTGGAAGGCCATATGCCAGGGAAACAGCCCGATTCTTTTCAGAACCTCATCTACACTCTCCTTCATATCGTCAATATAGGGATCGTTCCCGACGATTGACTCCGGAAGGCTATGGGCAGTAAAAATAAGATGAACCCTCTTTCTTTCTTCCGGAGTAAACTGTTTCAATCCCTCTTCCACCTTCTCAACTGCCATCTTTAAAAAGAGAGGATGGGAATGCCATCCCTCGATAAAAGTGATTCTTAATTTTTCTCCTGAGATTTTATTGGCTCGATTCAACTCCTCCTTATAAGCGCCTGTGCTGAATCGGGACCGGAAAGGAGCCATTGGAATAGCAACAACCTCTTTGATTCCGTCTTGAAGTATTTCATTCAATGTCTCCTCAATCAACGGCTGACTGTATCGCATCCCCACAAACGATTTGAAGGAATAACCCCTCGCGTTTAGTCTCTCTTCCAGGGCCCTGGCCTGTCTCTCCGTGATGACGGGAAGGGGCCAAGATCCCCCAATCAAGCGATAGCGTTCCTTAACCCTTTCGAGCAGTTCATGGGAGGGCTTTCGTCCGAAGAGGCGGGCCAGTAAAAATTCAACCTCTTCGAGTGAACGGGGACCACCAAAGGCCAAAAGAAGAAGGGCTTTCATCATTTGCTTAGAAAATAAGGGGATGTTCAAAGGTAACGGCAAGGATGCCCGCCCTGTACCATATTAGGTTCAGGGCCCGTATCGTTAAATTGAAAATGATGTTTGTCGTTGTCGAAGCTCGTATCGATGCTCGTTCCGCGTCTTTCGGTTAAGGTAACGAGGCCCGTTTCGGTTATCGGTAAC
>JASEGR010000156.1 GCA_030017955.1 Candidatus Eisenbacteria bacterium | reverse complement strand
GCATCCTGGCCAAAGTCACCAAATGTAAAGAAGCGTTAGACGCACTACACTAGGTGTTGAGAAGTTTCTTGCGCCCGATGGGAGATTCAACATCGAGGCAGTCAGGAGCGCCGGCTACGAAGGGCCGCTGGATGTAAGCGGGTTCAGGACAGCACTCGATCCAGTAACAGGAGGCCCCGTATTCTCGCCGGCTGGCACGAGGGCTCCCTCAGTCGCAGGTGACGAACATTGGTGGAATGGATTCGCCAGGGCCGGAGTAAGCGGCTCCGTCTGGGCAGCAGTGATCTACAACGGAAACCTTGTTGTCGGAGGGTCTTTCACGCACGCAGGGCCGATCCTGGCCGAGCACATAGCAAGCTGGGACGGAACATCGTGGAGTACTCTGGGCACCGGGACGGGTGGTGACGTCCGGGCTCTTCTGGTTCACAACGGAAATCTTGTCGCGGGAGGGTTCTTCTACGATGCGGGCGGGGTAGTTGCCAGCGGCATAGCAAGTTGGAATGGAACATCCTGGTCGGCGCTGGGAACCGGGGTGAACGGCTATATCCTTGCCCTTACTGCTTACGGCGGGAACGTCGTTGCGGGAGGTAACTTTAGCCAGGCGGGTGACAAGTCCGCCGCCAACATAGCAATCTGGAACGGAACATCATGGGATACTCTCGGCGCCGGCGTGAACAACCTTGTAAGGGCTCTTACAGTCTTCGGTGGGAACCTTATCGCAGGCGGCGATTTCACTGAGGCAGGCCGGGCTCCTGCCAACTACATAGCAGCTTGGGACGGAACATCGTGGGCCGCTCTCGGTGCCGGAGTGAATAGCTATGTTCTTGCCCTCACGGGCTTCGATGGAGAGCTCATCGCTGGGGGATACTTCGACCAGGCTGGGGCTATTTCCTGTAACTTTGTTGCGAGCTGGGACGGAACATCGTGGGCCGCTCTCGGCTCCGGATTCAACAACATTGTCTTTGCCCTAGCGGTTTACGATGGGAAGCTCATCGCTGGAGGATACTTTAGCCTCGCAGGGGCTGCCCTGGCCGAGAGGGTTGCAAGCTGGGACGGGAGCTCGTGGAGCGGTGTTGGCAACGCAGTCAATGTTGCAGTTTACTGCTTTGCGGTTTCTCCCACACACCTGATCGCAGGCGGGGCGTTTACTCGCGCGGGAGCGGGCCCGGCGTACTATGTGGCAAGCTGGGACGGGTCATCGTGGAGTGCTTTCCATTGTGCATCGACTGCTGAGGAGGGATTGGATTGGAGTGTGTTGGCCCTTGCGGTCCACAACGGAAAACTCATCGCCGGTGGAATGTTCTCTCAGGCGGGCGGAATAACCGCCAATTACATAGGAAGCTGGGACGGAACCTCCTGGGCAGCCCTCGGCTCGGGAATGAATGGCGAAGTCAATGCTCTTGCAGTTTATGGCGGGGATTTGATCGCCGGAGGTGCGTTCACAGTGGCCTCCTCTCGAGGAAAGCTTGCCGAGGCCGGGGCAGGCGTCAACTACATTGCGCGATGGGATGGAACTTCTTGGAGCCCACTCGGTTCGGGGCTGAGCGATTATGTTTACGCGCTTAGTGTGTACGACGGAAAACTGATTGTGGGAGGAATGTTCAACAGTGCAGGCGGGATCCCGGCTACTACGTGCATAGCAAGCTGGGATGGGACCTCCTGGGGCGCTCTCGGCTCCGGAGTGAACGCCCAGGTCAACTCTCTCGGAGTCTATGGCGCAGACCTCATTGCCGGAGGACACTTCACTGACGCGGGCGGCGTTCCGGCCAACCGCATAGCGAGGTGGAACGGAACATCCTGGGCCGCTCTTGGCAGCGGAGCAAACGACGGTGTCTTTGCACTCGCGACTTATGGAGGAGATCTAGTCGCCGGAGGATACTTTACAGAGATCGGCGGGATCGCGGCAAACCATATAGCGAGCTGGGACGGAACCTCCTGGAGCACTTTCGGCTCCGGAACTAATGGTGACGTAGTTACGCTTGCAGCTTTCGGCGGAAGCCTCATTGCAGGAGGGTCTTTCACTCAGGCAGGTGGAACAGCAGCCGCATCGATAGCGAGCTGGGACGGAACCTCCTGGAGCGCTCTTGGCTCTGGAGTGAACAGCACGGTCAACGCCTCCGCAGTCTATGGGACAAGCCTTATTGCCGGAGGAAGTTTTCGGTTGGCCGGCAGCAGACCCTCGTGGTTCATTGGCCGCTGGGATCCTTCACTTGTGCCAGTGAGCTTGAGCTCGTTCGGCGCGGAGAGAAGCGGCTTGAACGGCATCCTCCGCTGGAAGGTGGCTCCAGAGACCGAGCATGCTTTGTTCCATGTCTATCGCGAGGTCCCGGGTAGGCAACGCGAGCGAATAACCAGTGAGCCGCTCTTCGATTGCCTCGAATACGAGCTCGTGGACTCTCAAGCTCCGATCAATGGCGTCAACTACTGGCTCCTCGCAATCGCGAGGGATGGAGTCCAGACATGGTTTGGCCCTGTCGAGCTCCCTCCTGCCGCTGGAATGAAGGCAGTCTTGACTCTCGCACAGAACCACCCGAATCCCTTCAACCGAAACACCACATTCACTTATTGGCTGCCAAGACCTGGACAGACAATCCTTACAGTCCATGATGCAGAGGGGCATCTGGTAGCTACGCTGGTCAACAGCGTTGAGGGTGCAGGAGCACACTCTGTCACCTGGGATGGCACCAAAGGCAGGAGTACCAAGTTTCCGTCGGGCGTGTATTTCGCCCGGCTTCAATCGCAGAGTGAGACGAGGATTCAGAAGATCGTACTAATAAATTAGGGACAGGCACCTATTTCGTGAAGGCCGGAAAAAGGGGACAGAAACCTGTTTTGAAAATAGGAGACTGTCCCACTGGTGTCCGGTTAACTTGTTCCGTAGTTGCTGTAACTGTTTTGAGA
>JASEGR010000155.1 GCA_030017955.1 Candidatus Eisenbacteria bacterium | reverse complement strand
CTCCGCTTCCGCCAAGGTACGTGCTAAATATGAGACCATTTCAAGCACTGTCTAACTTGGTTAGAAATACATCACGTAAACCATGATTGGTCGCCTGAAAAGGATTCTGAGTGGGGAAGTTAGCAGACATAGTCTGACCCACGACATAAGCACAGGAGTTAATTTCAAAAGTTGTGTAAAAGGGACTGTTGAAAAATGAAGGTTTGTGTTGTGTTGGGGCATTGAGGGGGAGAAAATGGGGGAAATGAGTTTGAAAGAGATGGAGAGACAGATGAGTTTGATCGTTCCGACGGTTGATGAGTTGGTTCGTGGCGACCACAGGTATCGGCAGATGTTGAAGCTATTGGATTTTGGGGAGTTGACGCGGCCGTTGCGAGATTTGTATTCGGAGCTGGGGCGCGGCGGTTATCCGGTTGAGCAGGGGTTTCGTTGTTTGCTATTGCAGTATCTGGAGGATTTGAGTGATCGTCAACTGGAGGAGCATTTAGCGGAGAACAACGCGGGGAAGTATTTTTGTGGGTTTGAGCTTTTGGCGAAGACGCCGAGCTTCAGTTACTTTAGTTATTTACGGACCCGGATCGGGCCGAAGCGACTGGCGAAGTTGTTTAATCGGGTGGGAGAATCGCTGCGGGCGTCGGGTATCATTCGCGGCGTGTTTACGTTTGTGGATGCCTCAGCGCTATTGAGTCGGGTGAATGTCTGGGAGGCTCGTGATCGGGCCTTGGCGGATCGGGAGAACCAGGAGCGGGATGAGGAAGGGAAGCGCAAGCTGAACAACAAGAATGTGGAGAAGTATAGCAGCGATGGCGAAGCTCGCTTTGGTTGTAAGGGGAAGAAGAACTTCTGGTTTGGCTATAAGCGGCATGTGTCGGTGGACATGAGTGGTGGCTTGATCAGTAAGGTGGCGGTGACGCCGGCCAATGTTTCTGACCACAAGGTACTGGAGGAGGTCTGTCCGGACGGTGGGATGGTGTTTGCCGACAAGGCCTACTGTGTTGCGGAGGCGCAAACGACGCTCTCGGCTAAAGGGTGTCACTCGGGGGTGATTTTGAAGAACAACATGAAGGCGAAAGACCGGGACAAAGACCGCTGGCTCAGTGCGGTACGGATGCCGTTTGAGGGAGTGTTTGCGAGAATCAATAAGAAGGCGCGCTATCGTGGAGTGGCGAAGAATCTGTTCCAGGTATTGATGCAGGCGTTGGCCTTTAACCTGAAGCGACTGATCCGAATTGTCGCGGAACCCATTCCTCTGATCGCTGGCTAAGGGGAGTAGTCTGTCCAAGAACGCCTTTCGCGAGTGAGATGAGACCCGAAAGGCGAGAAAAGAACCTCCTCAACAGCCAATCCGTTACAACAATCCCCTATCCGGTTCGATTATCCGACCACCCACCCTCAAGAACCCAAACTTATCGGTATTTTTCAACAGTCCCTAAAAGGCAAAAAAGTAGCGTAGCCTTTCGGTACAAATTCAAACCGAGAATCCCGAAGGAAGCGGGATTTAAGAAAGGATACGCCGATGTCAAAGAATCAGAAGTTGAGCGGATTGACAAGCGAAAACGATCAGAGTTTGAAGCAAGGATTAGCTGGGGACTTGGATGAAGTAGCGCGTCAGGGAGCGTTGCGAATGCTTCGCGAGGTGCTGGAGGCGGAGGTGGAGGAGTTTCTGGGGCGGAAACGTCACGAGCGGGTTTCGACAGGCTCAGCGCGTGACAACGAGAAGTTTTGTGGTCATCGGAACGGTTACGGCAAAGAGCGCCGCGTGACGGTCGGAAGCGGGACCTTGTCGATTCGCGCCCCCAGGGTGCGTGAGACAGCGGAGCGGTTTGCATCCCAAGTGCTCCGTTCCTACGAGCGGCGATCGGATCGAATCAAGGAACTGATCCCGGAGTTGTATGTTCAAGGCCTGGCGACCGGCGACTTTGAACCGGCCCTACGTGGTCTGCTGGGAGACGGAGCGAACCTTTCCCCGACGACGGTGACGCGCTTGAAAGCGCAGTGGGAAGAAGAGTACGAGCAGTGGCGCAAACGGCCTTTGGATGAGCACGGCTATGCTTATCTGTGGTGTGATGGCGTGTATCCGAAGGCGGGGTTGCGAGAGGACAAGACGGCGTTCTTAGTCGTGATGGGAGCCAATGACAACGGGGTCAAAGAGCTGTTAGCACTTGTCGAGGGTTATCGGGAATCGACGGAAAGCTGGGCGGAAGTCTTACGCGATCTGAAAGCACGGGGCTTGGCTGATCCGAAGCTGTTTATCGGTGACGGCGCGTTAGGCTTGTGGAGCGCGATCAATGAGGTCTATCCGAACGCCAGACAACAACGCTGCTGGGTACACAAAATGCGTAATGTCTTGACGCACTTCCCCCAGCGGCTTCATCCGGAAGTGAAGCTGTGCTTGCAGCGGATGTACATCGCCGAGACGAAGGACGAGAACCTCGACTTGCTGCAACAGTTCACTGATATCTACGGCCGTGAATATCCACGGGGGGTGGAGTGCCTGCTCAAAGATCAGGACGCCTTGTTGACCTTCTATTCTTATCCGCAGGAGCACTGGCTGTCGATCAAGACCACCAACCCAATTGAGTCGGTGTTTGCGACGGTGAAACTCAGGACCAATGCGGCTCGGCGGATCAAATCGCCGCGCTCGGCGCTCTGTCTGGTCTTCCAGCTGTTCCTGAGAGCGCAACGCAACTGGAGGCGACTTAACGCCTCGCATTTGGTGATCAAAGTAATTGAAGGAGTGGAGTTCAAAGACGGTTTGGAAGTCAAACCCAAGAAACAATCAACCGGAAAGAACGCTGCTTGAAAAAACTATTTACACAACTATTGACAAGGACTCCAAATCCTGCCCCCGCTACCAAATTTAACCCTCTGAAGAATGAGAGCTTCGGAGGGCCTTTTTATAGAATAAATTCTAC
>JASEGR010000154.1 GCA_030017955.1 Candidatus Eisenbacteria bacterium | reverse complement strand
CAGATGATACCCCCGATAGCACCTGTAACCTCTCACATTAATCCGACCTAATTTTCCACACAAAACTGGACTCCACAATGATCCGGATAAGCAGGAGGGAGAATGTTTCTTCCTCCCGTCAGACCCATCAGATAATTTCTGTCGAAGCCGCTCTGACATGCTCAGCCGAGACGGTGCGGTTCTTTTCAAGAGTCGCTGCTACCAGAGCTCCCCTGGCGAGGTGGTTTGCCCTTCGGAGCAGGCCTCCTGATCCCTGCTGGATGGCCAGGATGGCCTCCTCGGCGAAGAGTTGTTCCTTGATCCCAGCGATCCTGAGGTGGTGATTTAGATATCCCTCCATTTCTTTGAGAGTTAAGCCTTCAAGATGAGACCTGCCCACGACCCTGGAGGCCAGAGGACGCGAGCTGTGATACATCAGCTTATCAATCAGGGTATTTTGTCCGCAGAGGATGAGCGGGACCAAGGGTTTGGAGTCAAAGTCAAATTGGAGCAGGGTATGGAGTTGGGCAAAGATCTCGATGCGCATCAGGTGGGCTTCGTCAATGATGAGGATCGGTTGTTGTTTTTTCGCATTGATTTCGACCAGAATCCCTCGGAGGGTTTTGGCCAGAAG
Organism: Candidatus Eisenbacteria bacterium; assembly: GCA_030017955.1. NCBI lineage: Bacteria > Candidatus Eiseniibacteriota > Candidatus Eiseniibacteriota bacterium. The sequence continues at coordinate 2,326 of JASEGR010000154.1, read as the reverse complement.
GGTGATGGAGAGGCAACGGGACTCTACCTGGAGGGAGAGCAGGATTTGTTTGAGCAGTTCGAGGATGGTTCCGGTGTTGGCCGTGACAGGGATGATGCGGTATTGAGAGGGGTGCAGAGGAGAGGAGGCGTATCTGAGCGAGGTGGATTTGCCGGTACCCACCTCACCGGTGATGACACTAATGGCGCCCAAATCAAGGGCATAGAGGAATCGGTCGGCGAGGCTTTTGAGACCCGGCAGGGGGTAGAGGTCCTCGACTTTGATGTCCTGGGGGAAGGGTTCTCGTTGAAAGCCGAAGAATTGCTTATAGCGAGTCATCGTCCTCACTCCTTTCGAAGAGCTTCCCCCCCTGATAGGGTTTTGCGATGGGAGGGGTGGGCTCAGAAGTCGGTTTTGGTTCAATGTAGGTGCGCTCAGCGTTTCGTTTGATCCGGGCGTTAATATGGGGGTTGAGGGGAACGAGGAATCCATAGGATTGATCATGGTAAAAGATTTCGATCCGCAGGGGGTCATCTTCCTGATACAGAAGGGTGACATTTTTTTCGATCAGTTCGACGGGGGCTTCATAGATTCTGCCCTGAAGGGTGACGGTTCGGTCACGGTCGACTTTACGTCGGGCCCGGGTGCGAAAGAAATCGGAGAGGTTTTTAGGGGCGGGCCTCAGGAGATGAAGGTGTTGGGTGTAGCGGTCCCAGGGGGTTTCTTTGGTGGTGCCATGGACGGTTCGATGATAGGTCTGGTCAGACCATTGTTCGAACCGTTGGTTCAGGGTAGCGAGCGAAAGGGAGGGGGGAAGAAGGGGAAGAAACTGCATTCTTAGCGTTTTGAAATACCTTTCAATCTTTCCCTTTCCCTCAGGACGGTAAGGAGTACAGTGAATCAGCGAGATGCCGAGGGAGGCGGTGGCATGAGCGAGTTGGTGAGAACGGAAGGAGGGGGCATTGTCGAGATAAATCTTTCTGGGCAACCCCCTTTTGCTTAAAGCCTTGATCAGGCAGTCGGTCACGTTTTTGAGGTTTTCTTGCAGATAGAACTCTCCATGGGGGATGAGGCGGGAGTGATCATCCAGGAAGGCAAAGAGAAAACTCTTTCGCACCTTCCCGTCAACGATCACCGAAGGTCCATGCATACAGTCGGACTGCCACAAATCATTGGGAAGCTCCGTTTCATACCTTCGGAGATCCGGTTTGAGTCCTTGCGGTTCATTGAGCCCCAGCCGTTGGAAGAGCCGGTAAAGACTCTGAACGGAGGCATGGAAGTCGGGAGGCAGAAGCTTTCGTTCCCGGGCCACCCGCAGAATCACGGGCAGAGAAGCTCCCTTGAGTTCTGTCTTTAAACGCACCAGAGTCTGCTCCGTCTCTTCATCCAGAGATCGGGCTTTCCCTTTGTCCGAACGCACCTGTGGCTCAAGACTCTCGATCCTGCCTCCAGTGTCTCGGTACTTCTTGAGCCAATCCAGAACCGTCGAGCGTCCCAGAACCGTTCGCCCGGAAAAGGGAATCTCCCAGGATGCGGAGGTAATCTCCCGAAGGAGAGCTTCTTTCTGGCGTTCATCCTCCTTGACCCATAACAGCCTTGAAATCACCCCAAACCGAAACAGCGCAATCTTCTCTTTCTTCTCTTTGTCCATGATGAAGGACCTCCTTGCGTGGGTTTTGATCCATCCTACCCCGCTCCCCTCGGGAAAGTCACCGCAAGCCTACGGTGTGGAGATTCCCCAAGAGGTGTCCTCTCATCATGGGTCAGCGAATGAGTGCCCAAAAGATGCTCTGCCTCAAACAAGGTAACAAGGGTAGCCAGAGCGGTCTCAGGAGTAACGTTTTGCCGCCTCGATGCATGCTTCCTAAACCCTCTCCACCAATACTGCTGCCTCTGACGACCGATCCCCCAAAGCCACCGGCCATGGGTGATCTTTCGGAGCAGGCTCAAAAAAATCGTAAACCAGATCGCCTGAAACCGCCGATCATAAAGATGGGGCCTCAGCGTATGGACCGCCCCACAGTCAGGACAACGATACCGCTTCAACAACAGTGCCTTGTGATACCCATCAAAAAACCGACCCACATAACCATGACCCCACAGCCTTGGGCTTCTGCACCGAGGACACCACGGAGGACGAGGCCACGGATACTTCTTTCTCACCTGCTCCAATAGCTTGACATCGATATCGCAATACAGTATCAAGTAAGAAGTCTTTGGGGGATAACTGAGGACACTACTCCTGCCAGGGAATTGAGCCTCGGTTATCCCTTCTCTTTCCCTTCAACTTATTCTGAGAAGAAAAAAAACTTATACAACAAAACGTGAGATATTGGGTAGGGTATTA
>JASEGR010000153.1 GCA_030017955.1 Candidatus Eisenbacteria bacterium | reverse complement strand
GGTTCTGCCAGTGGTGTTGCCGTTTCAGCAAACTACGCGTATGTGGGAGACAGGGGCTATGGGTTTCACGTGATCGATATCTCAAATCCCGCATCCCCGACCATAGTTGGTAGCGTACATACGCCTGCCTCTGACGGCTGGAATGTTGCCCTTTCTGGGAACTACGCATATGTCGCAGATGGGGGACCCGGACTTCGGGTGGTCGATATCTCAAATCCCGCATCCCCGACCATAGTTGGTAGTGCATACACTGGGTCTAACGGTGCGTGGGATGTTGCCGTCTCAGGAAACTACGCATATGTCGCATCCGGATTCTCCGGGCTTCATGTGGTCGATATCTCAAATCCATTATCCCCGAACGTAGTTGGCATCGTAGCTACGCCCTTCGCTGCCGATGGTGTTGCCCTTTCAGGGAGCTACGCATACGTCGCAGATAGGGACTACGGGCCTCAGGTGATCTATATATCAAATCCATCATCCCCGATAATAGTTGGCAGCGTGGACACGCCTGGTTGGGCCCTCGGTGTCGCGATTTCAGGAGAGTACGCCTATGTCGCAGACTACTCCTCCGGGCTTCAGGTCGTGCCGACCCAGTGCGAAATCCCGACTCAGACGGACCCGCCTAAACCAGAAGCGCCCCGGTCGTATCATTTCGCTCTTCATCAGAATTCCCCAAATCCATTCGCTCCGGCCACGACGATTGGCTATGAACTTGGACACAGGACATCTGTTTCGCTTCGTATCTATGACGTGGCAGGCCGCTTTATTTGTGCGCCCGCTAACGGTGAGCAAGACGCTGGTGAACACTCTGCAATGTGGAACGGAAGGAACTTTGAAGGCAGGAAAGTTGCGCCAGGAGTGTACATCTACATACTTAACACGACGGAGTTTCACGAGACCCGAAAGATGGTGCTCCTGCACTAGACGAGGAAATAGGGAGCAGTGAGAGGCTCTTTCGTTACCCGCATGATTGGATTGCCTTGTTGCATGAGACTTGTACTACGGCCAGGGAGAGTATCGGCAGCACGACCTGCACCTTAACCCAGCAGACGTTGATGGTGCGGCCCCCCATCTAGCAGTGCCAGTTATGACCAACGTCAGGTCCCAAATCATGGCCGAAACCTATCGAATCTTCTTCAGATACTCCGAGAAGAGCAAATACTACCCGCAAGCTGTTGAACTCGCTGGACTCGCCTACACGCATCAAGTTCTTGGAGAAGGTGCGGACGCCTGGCATGTTGTGACTCTTACGGATGACCAGCTTGACCTAATGACGAGTCTGTATCGTCTTGTATCAAAACTGCATCGTCGCCCAACGATACAGGGCGTACCAGTTGACACGATATGCGCATTCTGCCGCTCAGATAGCCGTTATGCCTATGTTTCGAAATCAATCATGAAGCAAGTTGAGACTGTAATAGAGAACATTATTCAGGAGACAGGAAGATCGCGGGTGGAACTGGCTGAGTATCTCGACAAAGAGTATATTGCCCCCTACCAGAATGATTGGATGAAGGTACGAGACAAGCTCATGCAAGAGGGACTCATAGAATACTATGACGACAGGGCAGGCACTTTGGACAAAGCTAGGAGGAAGATTCAGGAACCAGTCGGTGGTTACAGACGGATTAGAGAACTCATTGCGGAAGGAGACTACACCGGGGCCACAAGTATGTACTACTCTTTGCTCGGGAACAGATATTGCGGTGAACTCACCGGTGAGCTGATCTACTTGAAACGCCTTGGGAAGATTCCGCTGGTGGGTAGAGATCTGTTGTACTTCAGAACTGAGTCATCACGCGACGAGCTAATCAGATCCCATCTCGCCGAATATGTGACTTACATAGATGAAGCACTAGAGCGACTGGGCAAAATGGGGCGCAAATCACCACTCGAGGTGGTGCTTGAATGCGCTCCTACGATTGAACAGCTCATCGATAAGAGAAAACAGGACTGGCACATGGGAGTTTATCTGTGGAAAGGTGAGTTCAAAAGAGATTCCACCCCTGTGTCCATGTATTCCTTTAGCGCTCAGTTTGACTCGTGCCCAGAAGGTAGGTTGTTTGACACATATCCAGACCAAGTTCGGCATTGCAGAGTTATTGAGTACCACAGAGACCCTGAGTACATGTGCGTGTGGACAACTTATTCGCCCGCCAGCTACCGTACTGAGATCTTGGATAAAGGGCTTCATGTGAACGGAATCGACATATACCGCCATGATTTATGGAGGCATTATGGGGACAAGTTATTAAGAGAGCCTGACTTCATGACACTGTGCTCGCTGGCAGATGTTTCTAAGACTAGCTGTGGCACTCGCGGGATTGAGTACACGGGGCGAACTCACAGAATAGGTGATCAGGATTTCTACGAAATAAACCTGATAAGGGACAGAGACGCGGGGGAAGAAGTTGGAAATCCGTTCTTGGAACTCGTCGAAGAAATCCTGAGAGAGGCCGAAAATATTCTGCGAGAAAGGCATGGTCTCCCACGTATAGGGGAGGGCTGGGTCTCGGAGACGCAGCTTTATCAGCTTGTGCTGAATGTTTTCCCAGACGCGAAGCAACACGCCATGCCAGAATGGTTACGTCCTCAGCATCTCGACGTTTTCGTACCGTCAAAGAAACTAGCATTTGAGTATCAGGGAAGACAGCACTTTGAACCGATAGTCTTCTTTGGTGATCAGAATGCATTTAGGAACACAGCGAAGCGAGATAAGCTAAAAGTCCAAAAATGCCGGGGGAACAGCGTTCTATTAATTCATTGGCGCTACGATGAGCCACTGGATGAATGCACGCTCATGGAAAAACTGCGACAGCACGGGACAATTGTCTAGGAATTCTCTGGCGTCTCTCACCAAAGGACATCGTTCAACAACATGTGCCTGACCACTGGTGTCCGATTAACTTGTTCCGTAGTTGCTGTAACTGTTTTGAGATGAATATGATGGAGTCACA
>JASEGR010000152.1 GCA_030017955.1 Candidatus Eisenbacteria bacterium | reverse complement strand
CGGATATATTGACATTGCAGAAATTAATATTGGTGTAAGTTCAAATGGGGAATTAGATTCAATAAGCCGACAAGCAGCTCTTAATCATGAAAAGGGAGGGCATGCTTCTGGATTAGATGGACATGCTTTAACACTTTCTCAAGACAAAACAATTATGGTACCCGTACTTATTAATATTAATTAGTTCTCGCTGAAAAAGTCTTGATTGGGATGAAACATTTTATGGTGTCGTACGTCTAAACGTCGGACAAATTTTTGGAGGAAGTTCTCATGCGTGGACGATCGACACCACAACTGAGTTTTGGCGATGGGTTTATTGATCCATCGCTGTATGAAGTAAGCGACGAACTCAAAGCCGTCGACACGCTGCTGTCGGATCGAGCTTTGCTGAAACCGTTGGAAGAAATCTTCCATCCAACGATGGGCTGCCCCGGCACGCCGATGGATGTCTACGTGCGGATGTTGTTCCTGAAATTTCGCTATGGACTGTCGTATGAAGAAGTTGAACAGGAAGTCCGGGAACGTCTTCCGTGGCGGTTTTTCTGTCATCTGTCGCTGATGGATCGGGTGCCTGATGCAACAACCCTTATCAAACTGAATCAGCGTCTGGGAGAAGACCGCATCCGGCAATTGAACAAGCGTTTGGTGAAGCATCTGATCAAGAGCAAGAAGATAAAGCCCCGGAAAATCCGGATTGACTCAACCACACTGGAGACTCATATCAGCTATCCGACCGATCTGGGCTTGGTTCACCAGGTGGTCAAAACACTCACCGAAAGCGCAAAGAAAGCTGGACACAAGATCACCAGCCATGTGCGCTCGACCAAGCGAGCCCTCGCCCAGATGGGCGCTGTCCTGAAGTCCAAGAGCAAGGACAGCAAGCAACAGATTCGCAAAACCCTGCAACGAGTCAGTCGATTGGCGAAGGACACTCTCGATGAGTTCAGCACCACCTTGGCGCAGGTTCGCCGAGGCAGGAACGCACGTGCTGCCCAGCGTCTGGTTGAACAACGCGCCTTGGCCAAGACGATTCTCGATCAGATCGACCAACGGCTGGCTGGTGCGGACTCAATCCCGGAGCGCATTGTCTCTATGCACGACCCACAGGCGCGTCCGATTCGGCGGGGAAAGCTCGGAAAACCCAACGAGTTCGGCCGCACGATGCAACTGACCCAGGATCAATCGGGCTTGATGCTCGACTATCAGATCCAGCACGGCAATCCCAATGATAAGACCAAACTCATACCGATGGTCGAACGTTTCGTCGAACAGTTTGGTCGCGCCCCGACTGCCGTGGCGACCGACAAAGGGTATTACTCACCGGACAACCTTGCTGATCTGCGCCAGATGGGAGTCCGCTATGTCGGCATTGCCAAGATCGGACGACTGAAGCCGCGAGAGTATCGCCGCCAGCACTCTCGATGGTTCACGACACTCCAACGCTTTCGCTGTGGCATGGAAGCCGCCATCAGTATGCTCAAGCGGTGCTTCATGCTGGGCGATATTCGCGTACGAGGCTCCACCGCCACCGCTGTCTGGGTCGGTTGGTCGATCTTCAGCTTCAACCTCTGGAACTTCAGCTAAGCAACTTCGGTCTCGAAGGCGCCCCGAACCACATATCAAAGAACAGTATTGAATTCGAAGACAACATCTCAAAACAGCGACACAAAAAATCTTACTTCTTCAGCGAGAACTAATTAGGAAATGTTTCACGTGCTAATGCCGTATAACGTTAAGGATTTTATCCGTTGTTGAGCCGAAGATTTCTGCGGCAAGTGCTGAGACTGTACTTCGCTGGATCAAAGCCCTACACTCAGACTGTCACGCGCTCAATAACGGATAAAATCTTGTTGAACGAAGCCGCCTGTCCGCCGCATCCCGCAAAGCGGGACGGAAGGCGGGCTGTGAGTAGTACCTATGGGTATTGTATTATTGCGATTCTCTGCATGCCTCTTGTTTGTACCCCGGACGGATGCTTCGTTCGGCGTAATGATCTGTCGTATTCTGCCTTTTGAAGCTTTCACGCACTCTCTTGTTCGTTTTCTCACTTGAGATACTGCTCAACGAGTTGAGTTGTCAATCGGTGGAGACACACTCCTCCAAAGGAGTCCTTCACGAAGTGATCCTTCGGATCGGACTTCGCCGTCCCCACATTCTGCCACAAGAGTCCCGCCCAAGGCGGGATGCACCCAGCAACTATTACGGAGCGTGTGTGCTCAGGGGGTGCAGTATGCGTCGCCTTATCATCTGGCCCGTTTGACATTCAGGGCAGAGCCGGACATCGATGCCCGTCAACTCCAGTAACAGCTCCTGCCATTGCACCTGTGGTGCAGATGTGTTCTCCTGTACCGGGGGAACACCAAGAAGCTTCCTGCAGCGTGCGAGCATCATCTTCCGGTTCCGGTTGCTGATGATGCCGTAGTAGCGGATCTTGCACAGTCCCTGCGGCAGCACATGCAAGAGGAACCGTCGGATGAACTCTCCGGCATCCAGCGTCATGAGTTTCTCGGCGCTGGCATCCCGGTAATCCCGCCACCGGAATGTAACCTTGCCATCGGATATACTCACCAACCGATTATTCGAGATCGCCACACGGTGAGTGTAGCGACCCAAGTAGGCAAGTACCTGTCGCGGACCACCAAACGGCTCTTTGGCATAGACAACCCACTCCTTCTTGTACAGTTTGTCGAGCAGGGTGCGGAAGATCTCTGGGCGATTCAGCTCTTTGCTTTCGCCTATGAGCTTCAGTCTGTTTGCTTTGTACGCTCCTTTGAGTTGATCGAGCATCTTTCCTCTGAATAACCGCGAGAGCACCTTCACCGGAAGAAAGAAGTGTGTTCGACTTGCAATCCACCTCGTTCCATCGGCTGAGAGTCCACCGCCGGGGACAATGCAATGGATGTGGGGATGATCCATCAAGTTCTGTCCCCAGGTGTGCAACACCGCAAGCACACCAATATGCGCACCGAGGTGTTTCGGGTCTCTGGCCAAGGTCAGCAGCGTCTCTGCCACACTTTGGA
>JASEGR010000151.1 GCA_030017955.1 Candidatus Eisenbacteria bacterium | reverse complement strand
CGTCAGAGGGGCGAGAAGCCCCTATGAAAGTGTCGTGTCCCTGGGCAAAGACATATACAACGAATTTCCAGGACACGACACTAGTTCCGGGCGATCTCAAGCTATTTGGCTGCTTGCCGGATCATGCGCCATGCTTCCTCTACATGGCGTGCTTCAGTGTTGGTCTGGCCGACGCAGAACCACAGTGTGTACTTGCCATCAAGAGTAGTGTGGGTCAGATAAAGCTTCCCGCTTCGATTGAGATTGTCCAACAGCCGCCGGTTGATTTCATCTCCTCCAACATGCCGGAAGCAAACAAGATTCAATGGCGGAGGAACAGCGAGCTCGAATTCTGGTGACTCCTCGACCCACTTTGCAAAATTCTGGGCCTGCTCAACGTGGCATCTTATGTGATGGCGCAAGCCCTCGATTCCATAGTGGCGAATGACGAACCAGAGTTTCAGGGAACGGAAACGCCTTCCGAGAGGAATCTGCCAGTCCCTGTAGTCAATGACGGCTCCTGATTCCGTGGCTTTGTTCCGCAGATACTCCGGCAGTATGCTCAATGTCTTGATCAGGCTGGCCCGGTCAGCCACATAGAAACAGTCGCAATCAAAATTCGTGAACATCCACTTGTGCGGATTGAAACAATAGCTGTCGGCAAATTCGATTCCGTCGTGGATATACCGGTACTCCGGGCAGATTGCGGCGGTACCGGACATTGCGGCATCTACATGAAGCCAGAGGTTTTCATCGCGACAGATGCGCCCGATCTCCGGCAAAGGGTCTATGGCATTTGAAGATGTAGTCCCGACAGTTGCGCACACGAAACACGGAACAAGTCGTTTCTTGCGGTCCTCCTTGATTTGCTTTGCCAGTGCATCCGGGCGGAGAGCAAAGTGATTATCTACTTCAATCAACCGGAGATTATCGCTGCCAAGTCCGGCGATCCTAATTCCTTTCTCGATGGAAGAGTGCGCTTGAGTTGAGGCATATGCCGTGAGACGGCCATCGCAGCCCTGTTTGTTGCTCCCAAAATCCGTCGCCCGCTCACGGGCTGCCAGAAGAGCACACAAAGATGCGCTCGAAGCGGAATCCTGGATTACTCCGCCGCCGGCGCCCTCAGACTTGAATGCCGCCGGTAGTCCAAGCATGTCAACGAGCCAGTCCAATACATGAGTTTCAAGCTCAGTGCATGCCGGGCTCGTTGCCCAAAGCATGCCCTGAACTCCCAGACCTGACGCAAGGAGCTCACCCAGAATTCCAGGACCTGAAGCATTTGCCGGGAAAAAAGCAAAAAAGTTCGGCGATTGCCAATGAGTAATTCCCGGGACAATCAATCTATCCAGATCGCCAAGAATGGTTTCGAAAGGTTCACCGTGGAGAGGCGGGTCAGGCGGGAGCGAAGCGCGAAGCTGGCCGGGTTGAACGTGGGGCAATACCGGAAATGACTCTATCTTCTGGTAGTACTCAGCAATCCAATCCACGACGGCTCGACCGTGCCGACGGAATTCTTCCGGACTCATGTGGAAACTTTTGTCTTTGGGCACAGACTCTCTTTCGACCAGATGGCTGTCGCCAATTCCCTGCGCTGCTTACATGGAATGCAAGACCAGGAGAAACTGCATCATTCCAGAAATTTCGGGGGAATGGGGTTTCCCGGCCCAGAAACATCATTTGTGAGAGAGGCGACCCACCAGCGCGAAGATTGCCATCATTATCACACTTGCGGGGGTTTTCTTGCTGCCCGGCCCCTCTGCCATCGCCAACTCTTTTCCTCAGGGAACAACGATTTCACAGAAAAGACTTGCGCCCTTTTACTCAAGGACATGAATATTCTTTTTCCTGCATATGTCCTTGAGTATCTTCGGCCATACGGTGACGCTCACCTCTCCAAGATGCGCCTTCTTGAGGATACTCATTGTCGTGCGAGACTGGCCGATGCCGCCGCCAATGCTCAGCGGAGTCTCGCCGCTAATGATTCCACTGTGATAAGGCAGTTTGAGCCAATCGAGTTGGTGAGTCATCTCCAACTGCTTCCTGAGTGTCTCAGCGTTCACACGGATGCCCATAGAGGTCAGCTCATGACGGCGCTTAGTTACTGGATTCCAGACCAGAATGTCGCCATTCAGGCCGTGCATGAGTCTGCCGTCCGAAGATCTGGTCTCTGTTACCCAATCATCGTAATCTGCAGCCCGCATCTCATGCGGGTAGCCGTCCTTCAGTGTCCAGCCGATCCCGATGATAAAGATAGCCGGATATTTCTGCAGAACTGCCGTCTCGCGCTGCTTGCGCGGCAGATCCGGATACATATCCAGGATCTCTTCTGCATGCAGGAAGGTGATCTCATCTGGAAGATCGGGATACTTGTTGGTCTTCAGCTGTGGATACATCTTCTGAGCATGGAGCTCGGCGCCCTTGATGACCTTCCAGATCTTTCTGACCGTATCCTTCAGGTAGTCCAGGTTGCGTTGTTCGGGAGTAATAACCTTCTCCCAGTCCCACTGATCAACATAAGAACTATGATCGTGATCGAGGAAGTAGTCCTTGCGCACGGCACGCATATCGGTACAGAGACCCTCACCGGTTTTCATTCCAAACTGCCTCAGCGCCGGACGTTTCCACTTAGTGGCCGCCTGCACGACCTGGGCATCGATCGGATGCTTGTCATAGTCGTTAGAAATGTGGAATTGAACCGGCGTGCGTGAACCGTCACGGTCAAGCATGTCATTCACGCCGCTTTCAACATCCACGATCAGCGGGACTTCGACCATTATCAGGTTGAGTTCCTTGCACAGATTCTGTTCAATGTAATTTTTCACTGCATAGAGGACCTTCTGCGTTTCCTTCGGCGTGAGCAGGGAACTGTAGTCACTGGGCAGGATTTTCTCCAGATCTTCATAGTTCCCTATGCCGGGCCCTGCCAGGTCTGCTTTCTTGTCTGCCATTGTTTTCTGTCCCATTGAATTCCCCCGTGTTTGTCCTAAATCGCCTGTACTAGTGTAGTGCGTCTAACGCTTCTTTACATTTGGTGACTTTGGCCAGGATGC
>JASEGR010000150.1 GCA_030017955.1 Candidatus Eisenbacteria bacterium | reverse complement strand
GAAAAAACGGGAATTCTAATTGTCGCCAACGGGAAAAACAATTGACGTTCAACAAATGGGAAACCGCGGTATAGGGGATGGTCACTGTGCTCCTTTTGTGCACTTCATATTTATAAGGACATAGAAGGATGTAGTTGGTCGCCCTCTGACGAAGCGCACCAACTAGAAGGACATAGTGGGATTTAGAAGGATTTAGCAGGTGGGAGCGCCCCAAAGGAGCTACCTCTTAATCAGTAAGCCGGAGGTTCGACTCCTCCACGGCGCACAAAACAAGCGTTACTTCTGATAATTCCTCAGTATTCTTTCTCTGTCTTCATTCTCCTGATCGCCTTTGTAATAGACTTCGATAAACTCTATGACGTCTTCTTCCTCGTAGAACGCATAAATGATTCTTATTCCGCTGGCCGCTCCCTTTGTCTTCAGTGATCTACATGCGAATTTCTTGGCCTTGTATATCTTAGGACTGCTTATGTCGAGGCCTGGGATAAGAAAAATACCCTTATTGTCCTTGCCCAGTTTATGGAACAAATTTAGTTGGGTGTTTATGAATGTGTCCAGGTCTTCTGGCAGAGTGCGAAATCTCCTGGAAAGCTTCCTTATGTCTCTTTCAAATTCGCTGAGGCTCCTGACCTCACTAAATATCTTCTTCACTGTAACGTCTCACAGAATAAGGTGGGGTGCGATAGAAGACCGCCTCATAGTCTATTATCCCCCCGTTCTCGGCGGTCAGCCATGGCACGTCGTTGTGAGAATATTCGCTGATCTGGGAGGCATTCATGCCTGAGAGCCTTTCCAACACCTCGTCAATTACTTTGGTTTCATGTGCTCCCAGCTGGGTCAGGTCGGGTTCTCTCAAAGGGAGATATTTTGTCTGAGGATATTGAAAATATTTGTCCTTGAGCTTCACTAGGTCTTTCCCTTCCATCCGCTCTACAATCCTCCTGAATTCCAAGGGAGTAGGCCCATACCTGTTCTTCCTGTAGGTTGCACCGATAAGTTGCTCCTCATATCTCTCATAGAAATCAAAGTCTATGAAATAAAGAATCTTGTAGAGGACGGTTTCGCCGAAATTGGGCTTGGAGCCCACTCTGTTGAGGACATAGAGCAGAACCTCCTTGAACTTCGCCAGATTCTTCTGTGGGACGCTAATCCTTATGTCTGTCGTTTTCTTGGGGGTGATACCTTCTTTCACTTCTAGGACTACAGTTACGTCCTGTTCCAGGTTGAGGAGTACATCTGTATGAACATCAAATATCTCAGCCAACCTAGCTATCTCCCCCGCACTTGTCTTCCTTTGACCAGTCTCTATTTGACATATGGAAACACGACTAACCTGCAGTGATTTCGCCAGGTCTTGCTGAGACAGATCTCTCTGTCGCCGGAAGGCTCTGATTCTGGCGCCCAATTTTGTGTAGAAATAGTTCATAATGCTCACCTCCGTAGGAATTATCGGACAAGTCGGATAATCTGTCAAGCAAATGTTTTGAAACCCGACAACACAAACACGCATCTTCCTCGGGCTTCTTCAAGTGCGGCGAAGCGTAGGGTCTAGCTGGCCTGCCACTGTCACGCCACCAAGTCAGCTAACGACGCAGTCAGAAACTCGTCGAGAGGCATTCCCTGCCCCCCCACCAAGAGTTTCCTTCTTGGATGAAAAGCGCTGGAAAAGGCATCCATTCCCGGGAGCACCACCTTCCTACGACCACTCTTAACCTCAAGAGCTAATGTCCTGGCGCCTTCACGTACCACAAAATCCACTTCTTTCCCACGCTCCCGCCAGTAAAGAATTTCGGTACGACTTCCAACACTGCAGTTGACAAGATGAGCGCCAACTGCAGACTCCACCAGCCGTCCCCAGAAGTTCCGGTCTTTCTGAGCATCTCTGAAAGACACCGAGGCCTGAGCTGTTATGAGCGCAGTGTTCAACACTTGGAGCTTAGGACTTGAGGCACGCTGTCTCACCTTTCGACCAGAAAACTTGGGGATGCCAGTAAGAAGGCCTGCGCCCGCCAACAACTCGAGATAGTGGGCGAGTGTGGTCGTATTGCCCGCGTCTTGCAACTGACCCAGCATCTTTTGATAAGAGAGAACTTGTCCTGAATAGTCACAACCGAGCTGGAACAAACGTCTCAACAGTGCAGGCTTGTCTACCCTTGTCATGAGCAAAATGTCGCGGGACAGGGTCGTTTCTATCAGCGAGTCAATGATGTAACGGGACCATCGATCTTCCTCATCCACCAGTTGTGCGGCTCCAGGATATCCGCCGAAATAGACGAACTGCTCGATCGTCCAATCGAACGCTTGCTTCATTTCCGGAAAAGACCAGTGTGTGACTGGAATGATCTCAAATCGGCCAGCCAGACTCTCAGTCAGTCCCTTCTGAACGAGCAGGGGAGAGGAGCCAAGCAGAACCACTTTCAGGGGAAGCTTCCTTGCAGAGTCTTCGTCCCACAAGAGCTTCACCACGCTCGACCATCCAGGAACCTTCTGGATCTCATCAAGTACGAGAAGCGCTACACCCGGTTTGCGTGTCCCTCTGGTGAGCAGTCGGCCCAGTTCCCATTGTTGCTCGATCCAGCTTCTGTCGCGCAGGGTGGGCTCATCTGCAAATGCATAGTGAGTCGGAGAATCAAGTGATTCCATTGCTTGCCGGGCAAGGGTGGTCTTCCCCGTCTGCCTCGGACCCAGTAGAACCTGCATGAAGTGACGTGGCTCTTTGAGTCGTCCCAGAAGCGTCTTGAACATTGGTCTCTTGAACATGTCGTTACTCCCATCGGCGAATTACTCAGAGTCTTGAGTATTTTTACTCAAAGTCTTGAGTATGTCAAGTGAAAAACTTCAATCCGAAAGCGAAGAAACCTATGCGGGTGGTCAAAACGTGCCCCATTCCCGAATTATTCATCTAATACCTGTGAGCGATATGTTTCTCTGCGTTCGTTGGTTCGCGATCAGCTCTCCCTCAACACTGACTGCGAGCAGCACGGCACATCTTCCATTGACCCAGACCTTGCAAGCCGCTAGTGTGCCGTCCCAGAAATAACTTTACGAAATGCAGAGCGTTTCATAAGGCA
>JASEGR010000149.1 GCA_030017955.1 Candidatus Eisenbacteria bacterium | reverse complement strand
ACTTAAACGAAATCAATATAAAGAAACTCTCCACGACCACAGTGAAAAAGCTATCAAAAAGGTTTCCGGGATATACGCAGAAATACCTGAAAAAGATTATTTAGTCCTGCAGGTATAGGGCTTGTATATCTTTTTCACATTTTTATTGCCCGATTTGTCCGATTTTGTTATCCTCAGACTGCTTTAAAGTTCCGGTACTTGCGATTATAGGAACTTTTAGATCAGTGTTATACTTTGTGGTGTTATGTATCAGGAATTAAATGCAATTGTATTGCCGGGCGGTACCATGCATATGGAATGGACCGATACCGGAGAACAGATAAGCAAGAGCAGTCACTTATTGCAGCAGGAAATATACAGGCGGTTTACCTCAGACTCTGAAACAGCACTGCTGTTTTTGGGTTTCTGCGACCGGACGGTTCCGCTTTCCGCATCACTCAGTTTCTGGAGGGAAATTACCGGACTGTTCGCCACAAAAGTGCGCTTAACGCAGGACATCGAGACAGTCCGCCACCGCATAAAGATCGCTGTCGAAAGGCATGAACTCGACAGGCTGCTTGAAAGTGTTCCGTTAATGACCGGCTCGGAATATCTGAGTTCTGAGCTGCTTGAGAATATCTGGTTGAGACTTAACGCCAGGCTTCAGAAGGAGTTCAAGGGATATGCCGGAACAGTCGAAGACTTCATTAAGACATTTAGTCCTGATGTGCACCTTGTGGGCCGTGTATTCTTCCACCTTGTCGAAAGCAAGAAAGATGATTATCCCTTTGCATTCCTCGCCACCTACTCGACCGGTCTGAGTTCAAAGGGAACCTCGAAACATCTCCCCCTGAAATACGCACTGGAGGAGTTCGGCAGGGAGAGTGGACGGCTGCTGGAGCTCCTTTCTACCGTCAATATCGCTGCGAAAGAGAGTCCTTTGATTGAGGGGCTCCTCGAAACCGGGGAGTTGTTCCACCCGCTTGCATGGTCGGCGAAGGAGGCATTTACCTTTCTTAAAGAGATACCGGTTTATGAAAGATCAGGAGTCCTCTGCAGAATCCCGAACTGGTGGAAGGGCTCTGCCTCGAGTTTGAAGCTTCATATCAATGTGGGTGATACACCGCCGTCTTATCTCGGCATGGATGCACTCCTGAGTTTTGACGCCCAACTGCTTCTGGGCGATGCGAAGATATCTGAAGAAGAGGCCCGGCGGCTGCTCCAGGCATCTGAGGGGCTCGCTTTTATCAAGAACAAGTGGGTTGCTGTTGACCCTGAGAAATTAAAACAGACCCTGGCCGCCTACGAAAAGGCCCGGAAGATGATAAAAGAAGGGAAGTTCAGCCTGAAAGATGCGCTGAGGATGCAGCTCAATCCGAAAGCGCTGCTCGATGTCCCGGTCGGCGGCGACGGGATAGATGTATCAAACGGCAGCTGGCTCGAATCGGTCATCCGGAAGCTGCGGGACCCCGACCTGATTGTTTCAGCAAAACCCGGAGAGACATTCCTTGCGGAACTCAGGCCCTATCAGCAAAAAGGGGTGGACTGGCTTTCCTATCTGGATTCGCTGCAGTTTGGGATCTGTCTGGCGGATGATATGGGGCTCGGCAAGACCGTCCAGATCCTTGCGCTCTTGAATATCCTAAAATACAGAAACCCAGGACAGGCAAGCCTCCTGGTGATACCGGCTTCCCTGATTTCAAATTGGACCCGGGAAATTGCACGGTTTTCGCCGGATATCGATTACTTTGTGGCCCATCCCGATGCCCATCCCGACAAGAAGCCCAATAATAAGAATAAGATTGAACCGAAGGATCAGGCAGCGCTCGACAAGCTCGATCTTGTCATAACAACGTATTCCCTCTCGCAGAAATATGAATGGCTCCGTGACTATACCTGGAACTATATTATCCTCGACGAGGCCCAGGCGATAAAAAACCCTGGAGCAAAGCAGACCAGAACACTTAAGGGCTTCAAAGCAAGAAACAGGATAGCCATGACCGGCACCCCCATAGAGAACAGGCTGTCGGATCTATGGTCGTTATTCGATTTTATTAATCCGGGACTGCTCGGCAGTTCTCAGGAATTCACACAGTTTTCAAAAAGATTAAAACAGGACCCGGAAGGTTATGCGCGGCTTCGGAAGGTTATCAGCCCCTATATCCTGAGACGCCTGAAGACCGACAGGTCGGTCATATCGGACCTGCCTGAAAAGGTCGAGATGAAGACGTATGCCTCGTTAAGTAAAAAGCAGATGGTCTTATATAAAAATATGGTGCAGGAACTGAAAGACATAATCGAGAACACGGAAGGCATACAGCGCAAAGGGATCATACTGTCATCCCTGATGAAATTCAAGCAGCTCTGTAACCACCCGGACCAATATCTCGGCACAGGCAGATACGAGGAGGATGACAGCGGCAAGTTTGCCAGGCTCAGGGAGATATGTGAGACAATACATGAAAAGCGGGAGAAGGCGCTGGTCTTCACGCAGTTCAGGGAGATGACCGAACCGCTGAAGGCGTTTCTGGAGGGCATATTCGAAAAAAAAGGGCTTATGCTGCATGGCAGCACGCCCGTGGTGAAAAGAAAGGAGATAGTCGAACAATTCCAGAGCGGACAGTATATCCCTTTTATAGTATTGTCATTAAAGGCCGGCGGAGTCGGACTGAATCTGACCGAGGCGAACCACGTCATCCATTTCGACAGGTGGTGGAACCCGGCAGTCGAAAATCAGGCAACGGACAGGGCCTTCAGGATCGGGCAGAAAAGGAATGTCGTGGTACATAAATTCATAACCAGGGGCACCATAGAAGAGAAGATCGACCTGATGCTTGAAGCTAAGTCAAAGCTGTCCCATGAGATCATTCAAAGCAGCAGCGAGGCGTGGATAACCGAAATGGGCAACAGAGAACTGCTGGAGCTCTTCAGCCTTGCGCTATAGGCGAGACAGCTTTTGCATGGAAGGCACCATAAAAAAAATATAAAGGAGTTGCCATGAGTTATTGGGGATTTCCTAAGTATGTCTCTGTGGCCGAAAAAAAGGCAAAGGCCGCCAAAAAACTGAAAGAGCTTTCCAAAAAAAAGACTAATATGAAACCCGTGGCGCTCGAAGGCAGCGCTCTTGCCCATACCTGGTG
>JASEGR010000148.1 GCA_030017955.1 Candidatus Eisenbacteria bacterium | reverse complement strand
GTAAAGGTTCACGGGGTCTTTCCGTCTTGTTGCGGGTACGTGGCATCTTCACCACGACTACAGTTTCGCCGAGTCCCTCGTTGAGACAGTGCCCAAGTAGTTACGCGTTTCATGCGCGTCGGAATTTACCCGACAAGGAACTTCGCTACCTTAGGACTCTCATAGTTAGAGCCGCCATTCACCAGAGCTTCGGTTCAGAGCTTCTCCGCCCTTGCGGGCAGATGACCCATCCCCTTAACTTTCTGGCATCGAGCACGCGTCAGTCTGTATACGTTGACTTTCTGTCTTCGCACAGACTTGTGTTTTTAGTAAACAGTCACCCGGGCCTCTTCGCTGCGGGTCGTCCGAAGACGACCACCCCTTTTCCCGAAGTTACGGGGTAATTTTGCCGAGTTCCTTAACGAGGGTTCTCTCGAGCGCCTTAGGATACTCACCGAGCCTACCTGTGTCAGTTTTAGTACGGACACCGCTAGTACTGGCAAACGAGGATTTTCTTGGAAGACAGTTACGGTTACTTACGGGCTCGAGGCCCACGCACTCGCCCTTGAGGCCTTTGTGCCCCGGATTTTCCTGGGGCAACCTCTTGGGCTTGGACAGGCCATGTCTATTAGACCTGCTAACCTTCCTGTCTCCGTCCCCCCATGCTCTAACGTACTAGGGTGGCACAGGATTATTAACCTGTTGTCCATCGTCTACGCCTTTCGGCCTCAACTTAGGCTCCGGCTAACCCTGGGCGGATTTACCTTCCCCAGGAAACCTTAGGCTTACGGCGAGTGAGATTCTCACTCACATTATCGCTACTCGTTCCGGCATTCTCACTTCTACTTCGTCCAGGAGTCCTTGCGGTCTCCCTTCAACCTACAGTAGAACGCTCCCCTACCACCCATCCGAAGACGGATCCGCAGCTTCGGCAACAGGCTTGAGTCCCGTTCATTTTCGGCGCAGAAATGCTCGGCTAGTAAGCTATTACGCACTTTTTAAATGATGGCTGCTTCTAAGCCAACATCCTAGCTGTCTTAGCACTTCCACCTCCTTCATCACTTAGCCTGTATTTTGGGGCCTTAACTGGCGGTCTGGGCTGTTTCCCTCTTGACCATGAAGCTTATCCCCCACAGTCTGACTCCTGTGTTGTACGGGATGGTATTCGGAGTTTGATTGGACTTAGTAGCCTGGTGGGCCCTAAAATCCATTCAGTGCTCTACCCCCATCCTTTAAAACACAAGGCTAGCCCTAAAGCTATTTCGGGGAGAACCAGCTATCACCAACTTTGATTGGCCTTTTACTCCTACCCTCAGCTCATCCCACCGCTTTTCAACGCAGACGGGTTCGGACCTCCACGGACTTTTACGTCCGCTTCATCCTGGCCAAGGGTAGATCAGTTGGTTTCGGGTCTGCTACATGCTACATTGTTGCGCTTTTAACGCTCGCTTTCACTATGGCTCCGTGCTTGTGGCACTTAACCTGCAGCATACAGCAACTCGCCGGATCATTAAGCAAAAGGCACGCAGTCACACCTTTCCCTTGCGGGACATAGTGCTCCTACCGCTTGTAGGTGTACGGTTTCAGATTCTATTTCACTCCCCTAACAGGGGTTCTTTTCATCTTTCGCTCGCGCTACTGGTGCACTATCGGTCGCCATACGATACTTAGCCTTAGGAGGTGGTCCTCCTTAATTCACACAGGCTTTCACGTGACCCGTGTTACTTGGGAGACTGCTAGGGGAGGACCTATCCTTTCACCTACAGGACTATCACCTTCTGTGGTCAGGCTTTCCAGCCTGTTCAACTAGGATTGGCCTTTGTAACTCCCCGGACGGCACCTTGTTGCCATCCGTGCAGTTCCCGCGACCCCCAACGTGCAAGGTACAAGGACTTTAGGCACACGTTGAGTTTGGGCTGTTCCCCTTTCGCTCGCCGCTACTTGGAGAGTCGAAGATTCTTTCCTTTCCTGGAGGTACTGAGATGTTTCACTTCCCTCCGTTCCCCCCGGCACCCTATGGATTCAGATGCCGGTATCTGCCTATTAAAGCAGATGGGTTGCCCCATTCGGAGACCTCCGGGTCAATGTTTGCTTGGCAACTTCCCGGAGCTTATCGCAGCCTGCCGCGTCCTTCATCGGTCGATGGCACCAAGACATCCACCATACACCCTTAGTAGCTTAACTACCCAAAGAGCTCGTGTTGCTTTTACCCTTACGGACTATCTCATTTGTCAAAGAACTTTGTGGAGATGAGCGGGATCGAACCGCCAACCTCAGCCTTGCAAAGGCTGCGCTCTCCCAATTGAGCTACATCCCCGGAAAAGGGTGGTGGGCCTAAGTGGATTCGAACCACTGACCTTTCCCTTATCAGGGGAACGCTCTAGCCATCTGAGCTATAGGCCCGATTTATGTATCACATAAACGGGTCTAAAGCCAAAAATATAAGTAGCATAAAGCCCGAAGAGAGGTCTCGTTTTGTCCTTAGAAAGGAGGTGATCCAGCCGCAGGTTCTCCTACGGCTACCTTGTTACGACTTAGTCCTCCTCACAGGACGCACTTTCGGCACCTCCCTTCCTTGCGGATTGGGCCAGTGACTTCGAGTACACCCTGCTTGGGTGGCTTGACGGGCGGTGTGTACAAGGCTCGGGAACATATTCACCGCGGCGTAGCTGATCCGCGATTACTAGCGATTCCTCCTTCACGAAGGCGGGTTTCAGCCTTCGATCTGAACTGGGACCGGCTTTATGGGTTTCGCTCCACCTTGCGGCTTTGCATCCCTTTGTACCGGCCATTGTAGCACGTGTGCGGCCCGGGACATAAGGGCCATGATGACTTGACGTCGTCCCCACCTTCCTCCGTCTTGACGACGGCAGTTTCTCTAGAGTTCCCGGCTCTCCCGTTGGCAACTAGAGACAAGGGTTTCGCTCGTTAGAGGACTTAACCCAACGCCTCACGGCACGAGCTGACGACAGCCATGCAGCACCTGTGATAGTTCCGGACTGGATACCGATCGTCCCCCTTTCGGGTTTCTACTTCTACCATGTCAAGCCCCGGTAAGGTTCTTCGCGTTGCATCGAATTAAGCCACATGCTCCACCGCTTGTGCGAGCCCCCGTCAATTCTTTTGAGTTTTAGTCTTGCGACCGTACTCC
>JASEGR010000147.1 GCA_030017955.1 Candidatus Eisenbacteria bacterium | reverse complement strand
CAAAATGGAACTGGAAGGAGATTCTATGCGGAAAAAGAAAAGAAAGTTGACTTAAGAACGGCAATTTGTGAGGTAGAAAAAACAGCGTCGCTTTGCTCCGAAAAAGTGGCCGACATGGATCGGAATCGGTGGCCGGAATCAATCGGAATCACCGGCCGAGATCATCCGGAACAGGCGGCCGACTTCGCCCGGAATGCCCGGCCGACTTCACCGGAATACGCATGATAGGAGAACAATCCGCAGATATCGCTTTTTTGATTATGCGAAAGGATGCTTTCCTTAAGCTTTTCCAACTGCCAGGCTATCTCATGGGATATCGCCTCTGTCATAGGAACCACCTGCTTTCCCGAAGCTTCGTGGAAAGAATGTCCGGATTCCAGTTCGATATATCCCTAAGCGAACCCATCATCTTGGCGATGAAGTCAGAATATTCGATGGTTACTGGCCTGGATGAGGGGAAGAAGCTCCGCCAGGACATGAACGTCAGATTGAACACTTGGCCGGCAAGGTACTCCCAGCTCTTGAACGTGGATTCGGGATGAATTGACACGAGGATAGGCTCTGGGCAACCTTGCAGATGGTTCTTGAGCTGGTGTGGACCCGTAAGAGTCAGAAGCCCCGCCTGTGGGCCTAAAGGTATGCAAAGGCCCCTGAATGGAACATATTCGCCCTTCGTAAATTTCTTGTAATTATCCCAATGCTTGATACCCTCAGCGTTCTTGTCAAAGACTTTCCATGGGTGGCTATTACTGACATGAACGAAAGCATATTCGACCTGGAAATCCGTTAGGGAATCAACCAGATCCTTGACAGCCTGGGCCTCGGCATCCTTGAATTTCTTAAAGGATTGATGGAATATGAGTCTGACACTATCCCCTTTCTGCCATGCGTATCTTGCCTTGATCTCATCGATGGCATTCTTGAGGGACTGCAATAACGCTTCCTGGTAATTCTCGAACAATACCTCCCTTGTCAGGTTGTAAAGCAGATAATTGCCATCGCCGCTGAAGACTGTCGTGATGCCGATGAATCTTTGGGAACCTCCAAGACGCCTGCTCTTTATATTCGAACTGCCTATCCCGAAGATCAGCTCATGCGTCAGGCCCGCCATAGAGGTCAGCATATAAGGGATGCCACCGAGTTTGGCATATGACGCAATCCCTATATTGTTGAGTATCCAAGGTCTGCCTCTCTGGTCCCTTATGGTCTCTATCTCTATCGACTGGACCGGGACTCCTTGAGACATGAATGCTGATTTGGAAACGAGGTATGGATTGCTCTCACCATGCAGCTGGTGAAAATCTTCCCTGATGACTATCATTGCCAGGTCGTAAACATCCTTGCCCTGAAGAGCGCTCAGGCTGGCCTGCTTATAGCCAATTGAATCCTCCCTGTCGCTTGCGATGGGGAACATCCCGAACTCGCAGCCGGTAAGGCGATATTTCCTGATGAAGCCTTGAGTGAATACGACTTCTTTGCCTGGACGCGGCGGGACCCCGTCCTTGAACTGCCTGAAGAAGATCTCGACCTCGCCCTTGAATCTCTCAGGATATAGGACCGCGACCCTGATCCTCTTCTTGGGGAAGGACTCCGCGTCGTAAGGCCCTTTCTCGTCGATCTTCTTATCCACGCTTCCGCTTACAGTTATCGAGCCCCCCGGCCTTAGCACGAAAGATGGGCTTTGAAGCTTGTGATGCTCACCCGCCTCATTTCCGGTCTTAAGCTCAAGGATGTCCGAACCGATATTGAATGATAATCCTCCACCACAATAGAATGGTTGATAGCTTTCAAGCCAAGCCCGAACCCTCTCGATCCTCTCCGCTTGGTTCTTCGCACCCTTGACCTTGAAGACCTGCTCAAGCCTCTTGCTCTGGATCGCCTGGATATCCTTGTCCGAAAGGGTTGACAGGCATTGCCTGACATTGCCAGGGCTTGCCTCAAGATAACAGGACGCAGCATCGATTTCGTCCTGTTCCCGGTAATCATCAAGTTTCAAGGAATGCCCGTTTGCATCCTTGACCCTCCCGACCAGATCCCTCCTGAACCTTGGCTCGACCCCCTCAGGCTCCTTTGGATCACCGGCCACGACATAGCAGCCGCCGATATCGACGCCCTTATCCATAAGCTCTTCGGCTGTCGGTTCGATGAGTTGGCACATGTTGAAATCCAGGAGGATGCCGAATGTCACCTGCCTATTGTGAGGGACGATGGTCCTGCTGTCGAACTGATATTCAGGATGCATCGGGAGCATTGCTGCGGTCTCGTCATCGACAATTCCCTGCATCAGATTCTCTTTTGTGATTACTATCGAGGTCGGGTTGAACAGTCTGCTGAACTGCGAATTCTTGGCCTTGAGGAACCTGATGATCGAATCCCGGACAAGCCTTGATGCCAAGGTGAAATCATGCTTGACGCTGAACTGCTTTCCCTTGCCGAGCAATTCGGCCTCATCGTTTAGTGGCACGCATTGCATCTTGCTGCCGCGACGTTTTATGACATGGCTATCCCTATATGATTCTCTTAGTTCTCTGAGACTGTCCTCATCAACGTAAGGCAATTCACTTCCTGCGAATTCACCCTTGTCAAAGGTTATCGGGATCAGATTGATTCTTAGATCTGGCTTTTTACGCATTGGAAAATCCCAGTGATCTGCCCAAAAGTTCCAGCCTAATCAAAAGATAATCGGCCGCTTGTTCCGGATAATTCAGTATCCTGTTTATTCGAGCCATATAACAACAGCGTAACCGGCGCGCGGTCAAGGGACTTAAGGAAAACGTTACCACGCCTCCCCGCGCGTCCGGTTGACGCATTCGTTATGTAATTTCTTGGTACTAACCGTTCAGTCTCGTCCCATTTTTGTATTATCAATAAGATAGTATCCTTCACCAGTAAGAATACTGTTGTATATAGCCATCAAAGCGGTTTCTTCGACAGGAGACTGCAACCGCTTTTTTACCCTATTGCGAATCATCTCTACTCCGCCTAATAATTCCAGAGTCTCGCTCTTGACCTCAGAGTAATCGCCCTTCACTGAGTCTTTACCGGTCCTACCGATGGTCTTAGCCAGTTTGTCCAAAGCTTCATTCTGATTGAGCAATGATTCTACCATTACCTTGGCTTTAATTGGGTTGATCGCTAGGAGGGTGAAGAGTACACGAGCGTTGTCCCCTG
>JASEGR010000146.1 GCA_030017955.1 Candidatus Eisenbacteria bacterium | reverse complement strand
GTGCAATGTGAAGATGTGACCCCAATGCCCCTGGGGTAGTGGCGAGCGCGGACGCGATGCATGCCCAGCAAGAAGCAGCTCGATTTCTGATGGAGGAGAAGGGTGCGAACTACTTCTTCACGCTGAAGGGTAACCAGCCCTCGATTCAAGAAAAGGCGCAACGCCTGCTGGAAGGCGCTTTTCCCCCTGTGGACCTTGCACAGGCCGAGACGGTCGAGAAGCATCATGGACGAGTGGAAACCCGACAGATATGGGCGCTGGGAGTGACAGCCGAGCAAATGGGCTTCTACGGGGCGGAGCAGGTGGCGCGGATTCGTCGGCATTTCGCGCATCTGAAGAGCGGGAAACAGAGCGATGAGACGGTCTTTGCGATTACCGGCTTGGGGCGCTTGCCGGATGAGAGGGCCAATGGCGAGATGCTGCTTGGGATCGCCCGAGGACACTGGAGCATAGAGAACGGCAATCACTATGTGCGAGATCGTTCTTATGATGAAGATCGTTGTCAGGTGCGTGAGCCGAACAGCGCGCATATCCTTGCCACATTGCGCTCAATGGCGCTGTTCTTGGCCAAAAAGCATGCGCACAATCCCAGCAATGCGCGACAGGCTACGACTCCGGCGCTCAACCGCTTCTGCGCTGCACACCGCAACCGCGCGATTCATTGGCTCATGTCGGAACGAGGATTGCGGTGATCTTCAACAGTCATGGCTCTTGATTCCTGCCGCCGTGGCGGGTGGGGTCTGCCCCCGAACAGCCACAAACCGTTTCACGGTCGTTTTTCCCCACACCAAAGACGCCAAGTGGCCCGCGCTCATGATCTCCAGCCTCATTCTTTCGTCCCCTTTTGCCATCAGAGTTGAGAACGGCACAGCCGTGCTTGCCGCAAAGCAGACTGAAACGTCCTTTCTATTTATCAGGGGAGGTGCTACTGTCTCCTTGCTTGCGTGAAACGAAATGCTATGCTCATCACTCATCTCAAACTGAGGAACTGGCGGAATTTTCCATCAGTTGACATCGATCTGAAGCGGCGGGTGTTTCTCGTCAACCAGATGGAACTTATGTGAGAACGGCATGGAAAGTAACCGAGGCCGAAAAGCTTTCGCCAAGTCTGGCGAAAGCGTGGAAATGTCTGCGGACATTCCAACCAACATGGGAGGGACAGTGCGGATGAAGAACTACTCATTAACGGCGGTCGTGGAGCGAGAAGGAGACGGTTATGTCTCTCTCTGCCCGGAACTGGATGTTGCCAGCCAGGGAGATACCGTCGAGCAAGCTACTGCAAACCTGAAGGAAGCGGTAGAACTCTTCCTGGAATGCGCCAATCCCAAGGAAGTGCGGGAACGTCTGCACGGGGAAATCTATGTGACCCGTTTTGAGGCCGTTCATGCCTAAGATCGGACATTTTC
Organism: Candidatus Eisenbacteria bacterium; assembly: GCA_030017955.1. Lineage (NCBI taxonomy): Bacteria > Candidatus Eiseniibacteriota > Candidatus Eiseniibacteriota bacterium. Next base: position 1,910 of record JASEGR010000146.1, on the reverse strand, counting down.
CCGGGACCGACGTCTGCCGTATATTGAAGCAACATGGATTCCGGCAAGTGCGACAACGCGGCAGTCATGTGGTGATGCAGCGAAAAGACGGAGCTTCCACCGTGACCGTCCCCGTCCCGATCCACTGCGAGATACGGATCGGCACGCTCCTTTCCATTATCCGGCAATCCGGTGTGCAACGCACAGCCTTTGAGATCTGAAGCATTGAGCGATATGATCAACATAACGCAAACAAAGGGCCAGCCCCACTACGGGCCGGGGAATCCGCACCCGCTGAGCCAGGTCAAGACTGAGTTGATTTGGGAAGACAAGTACGACGAACACGGCAACCGGCGCGAGGTGGATGTCGCCGGCTGCGTTCTGCCGCTCCAGATGGTCGAGAGCATTGACGAACTGCGGCAGCGCGCGGAAGCGCAGGGCGAACTGAAACTCTGGCAGAGAAATACCAATGCCGTTCGCGAACAGGCCGGCGAGTACACAACGTGGCGGAATCGCCTGATTTGGGGCGACAACAAACTCGTGATGGCGAGCCTTCTCGCCGACTTCAATGGGAAGATTGACCCCATCTACATTGTGGCCGCCGGTGGCACGGTCTACCTGACGAACATTCACCGACTCTATGACCCGACCAATCGGCGCGGCAATCGGGAAAACGAAATGCAACCGTGGGCTGGGCCGGAGGTCAGCAAGGCGAAGGCGCTGGATACCGGCGAGATTCTGCGAGAACGGATCACCAGTCACAAGAGGTTGATGGTCCTGAATGACGGGGCGCACCATCTTTGGGATCCTGACAGCGCGTGGAATGAGGCCGTTGACTTCCTGAATGAACAGACGCGCAAACGCAATGAGGTCGGTCTTGTGGCGCAGTTGGATTTCAGCGCCACGCCCAAGGACAACCACGGCAATCTGTTCAAGCACATCGTCATTGATACGCCGCTCGGTGAAGCCGTTGACGGCGGCATCGTCAAGACGCCGATCATCGGGCGGGGCCAGAAACTCATTGAGCAGACATCCGACAATGCCGGGGTGCGCTACCAGAATCACATTCTCCTGGGCTACAAACGCTGGCTGGAGTCCAAGAAAGAGTGGGACAAGAGCGGGAAGAAGGCGCTCCTCTTCGTCATGTGCGAGGACACCACCGACGCCGATAACATCGCGAAGGAGTTGAACAGTAACCCGCTTTACGAAGAACTGAACGGGCGGACGGTGAACCTCCATACGAACCTGAAAGGCAAGGTCGTTTGGAAGGGCCACGGGGCAGGCCGATACGCGGTCTTCAAGGAGAGCGAGAAGGAAATCAGCGACGAAGACCTGAAAGCCTTGCGCGAACTCTCACGGCAACTCGACGAAAACACGAGTCCCTACCTGTGCATCGTGAGCGTCCTTATGCTTCGGGAGGGATGGGACGTGCAAAACGTCACGACCATCGTTCCGCTTCGGCCCTACAGCAGCAAGGCGAACATTCTCCCGGAACAGACACTGGGGCGCGGCTTGCGCCGGATGATGCAACCCGGCCAGGCAAACGAAGCCGCGACGGTCGTTGAGCATCCGGCCTTTACGAGTCTCTACAAAGAACAACTCGCCCAGGAAGGTTTGTTCGTTGACGAGACCGACGTTGAGGATATTCGCCCAACCACGGTGACGATATACCCGGATGAACTGAAGGCGAACTTCAAGAGTCTCGACCTGTTGATTCCCCGATTGACACCGGCACACCGCATTGTGCCCGTCCTGGACAATCTTGCGCTCAAGGACGTGGAAGATGCTTTTGCGCGATACAAGAAACTGCCGTTGGGATCGGCGACGGCCCAGGAGATTGACTACGAAGGCCGGCAACGGGTCAAGTCCGTATTCTCCTGTAAAATCGGTTGAGGCATAAGGCTCCTGGAATGAGTCAAGTTAAGCCGCCA
>JASEGR010000145.1 GCA_030017955.1 Candidatus Eisenbacteria bacterium | reverse complement strand
CGCCTCATGGCGCGACTGATCGCCTTGGTCTACAACTGGTGGAACATCTTTACCCGTCTTGCCCATCCCGACCAGCATCTGGAGGCAGCCACCTCCCGGCCTCTGCTGCTCTATGCCGTCGGTCGCCTGGTCACGACTGCCCGGCGCAAGATCATCCGGCTGACTTCCACCCACGCGCTTTCCGAGCAGATCCGCTTGGTTCTCACTCGCATCGGCGGGTTCCTCAACCGTTTGGCGCAAACCGCGGAGCAGTTGAGCATCGAGGCGATCTGGGCCCTCATTCTATCGGCAGCTTTCATCAAATGGCTCCGGGGAAAAGCGCTTCACCCCGTTGCCGAGGATCAGCAGATGGTGCTGAGACTTCTCGGATGAACAAGGCAACTGCTCTTTTTAGGCTCAATGCTCCTTCGGAACCCGTCGCCGGATTTCCTGGTCCTCTTCGGCGTCAAGGTCGAAGTCATCGGCATCGTCGAGGCTCAGAATCACGTCGTGTTCCAGGCCCGCGCGTTCGCTGGCAGAAAGCCCCGTCAACTTGCCGCGGATCTGCTGCACGGTCCTTCTCATGATCGAAGAGCACCACTGGCAGGGTCGTTTATCAACTTCTCTTCCCGTAGAAGGGCACACCTGAGGGGCGCTGAAAGGCCGCCATCTGCGGCGGCCTTTCAGCGTACGTGTCCAGATGTCTGTTCTGCCTTCCGTTTTTCAGGAAGCCAAGGCAAACGCTTTGGACACAGTCATCGGAAGCTCGATGGGGAGGAAGAAGTCGCGGGGGTAGAGATAGTCCTCCCCGGATTCGTCCACCAGTCTGAGCATCCCGTGCACTTCGGCATCGGGATCGGGGATCACCTCGTAGATCTTCCTCAGTTCGAGGGAGGCGGTGTAGCCCTCGTTCCGCACACATACAACGTACTGTGCTGCGTCGGTCTTCATTCCGATTCCCGGAAATGGGCTTCCCTGTGCTTCGAGAAGTAGTAGAGGACCGACCGGCGGGCAATGTCGCGCATGACCGTGACCATTTCATCAACTGTCCATTTCTCGAGCCGAAAGTAGAAACTCCCCCGGTTGAACTTGCCTCCCTCCTCATTGTGGAGATAAGTCTTGTTCAACTTCCCGAACATGGCCATTGTGCTCACGCGATCCAGAATCGATGAATCCGGGTTGAAGTCACACCCGTAGCCGAAACAGACGAAAGGGAAGATGGACTCGCGCATCAGCGCAGTGCGAAGTCCGATGAGATTCTTCCCCAGTCGTTCGATGGCGTTGCCCTTCGCCTGCTGTGGTAGTCCTTCCTGTGCGCGCAGGTCGTTTGTGCCTTGGTTCTTCACCTCGGCAATCAGGATGGGATACGAGAGTTTGTCGCCCGGTTTTCCTTGGATGTACAGGATGCCGCCGTCGGGTCGGATGGAACTGCTGTCGAAGTGGTAGTGGAACTTCACATCGGGATAGGTGTGGCGGAGTTCCGCCACAATGTCTTTGAGGCGTCACTGCTTCCCATGCACCAGAGAAATCTTCCGCCCGAACTCCTTCGTCAGGGACTCGACAACCCGAAACAGAGCCTGAACGACGTCCGATTCCTGTTTCTTGGACGTGACATTGATGACTGTTCCGGCCCGTTGCTCACGGAGCTGGTGTTTGCGCGCCATAGGGTTCCCTCGCTCCTTCAAACAACATCAGTTGTGCCTGCTTCTCAATCACATACTCCGGATGCTCGTTCAGGACGGTTTCTTCCTTTGACTGAACGGCGTTCCGCAACTCGTCAACCGAAACGTCGGATTCCCGGTGCGTATCTAGCACGATCACAAACTCGACGTTCATCGGTTTCTCGGAGAACCTTTGAGAACTGACGCGGTATCGCTTGTAGCCGCGCATTTCGATTCTGACATGGCCGCGCCCGATGTTTGCGGCCAGCATGGCCTCAAGGGGGATCGTGCCGTCGGTGCTGTAGCTGGTCAAAATGAACCGGGCGTTGAGTGTTTCGATCAGTTTCCGGTAGGCTCTCGGGGCCTCATCGGCGTAATTGTATGCGCTTCTGCGCTCGGTTCGCCAATCCAAGCGTATGGCCGACTTCGTCCCGGGTGTGATGGTCGGACTCAGTTCTGGATGATCCCAAAGCGCGACGGTATTCAGGACGTGGTAGTTGCTCCCGTAGGGGTGCTGATTGTAGGGCGGATCGAGGTAGGCAACGTCTATCTCCTTGTCCTGCAGGGTGACGGCCACCTTCTGCGCATCGTCGCAAAGGACATCGTTTTCCATGGCGTTGTCAAAGAATACTGCCGGCGAAAGCGAGAGGTCACCCGCAATCCGATACAACGCTGTTCCAGTCTGTCCTCCCCACCCGTTGTGAAACCCCTTGAACACTCCGCTTGTGTTGCTGGTGTAGCAGGTCTGATAGAGAAGCGGCGCGAGAAGGCAATCCTCCTCGCGCTGGTCAATAGCGCCGGACTTCCGCCAATCAAGAAGCCGCATCCGAATGGCGTCAATCCGCATCCCGTTCTTCCGCATGTAGAACATCCAGTCCACTTCTATGTCGTAGTGGGTGTCATATCGCGGACAAAGGTGGTTCGTGATCCAATCGACCTTCCCCGGAAGCGCGTTGAGGGCCTCAACTGCCGCCTCGTAACCTCCGAGCGCAGCGAAAGCAGGCGCCTGATTGCAGCCAATGTAGCAGCTGTTTATGACCCGACTATAGGGTTCCCAGTCGTTTGCAATGACTCGGCAGCCGAGGGTCTTTGCCAGCCGCGCGACCACGCCGCTGCCCGCAAACATGTCCAGGAAGACGGGGGCCTGTCCCCTCGTCGTGTGCTTCAGTGCTTCGACAATAAGGTCAAGCAACTTGCGCTTGTTGCCGATGTAAGGGATCAACTGGTTGAACACGAAGTCCGTTGTGCGGACGGCGGCGTGCCTTCTTCTAATGTATGTCGTTCCTGCAATCACGGTTCACCTTTGGTCAAGTCCGGATTTTCCTGTAAAAGCTGACAGGACATAATCTCCACGAATGGTCTCCTACGCGACCAGTTTTGCCGGGTCAGGATCCTCCCAGGCGGAGTCCGGGTCCACCGCCATTTGCTTCAGACGTGCTTCGATGTATGGCTTGATCCTCACGCCGCGCCACCCCTCGGAAGCATCGACGAGGACCGCAAACATGAGCGACAACCCGCCGGCTTCGGATGAGAAGCGTGGAATGACCTTTGTCCGCCGTTTGCCCTCACCGAAAAGCCGCTCGAGAAGGTTCGTCGCGCGGATTTGGCGGCGGTGCAGGAACGGGAACTTCAACGCCGTGAGGCACTCCTCCAGATCGCGCTCCAGGCACTTCATCGCTTCGGGGAATGCCTCGCGGTGTTCGGCGATGATCG
>JASEGR010000144.1 GCA_030017955.1 Candidatus Eisenbacteria bacterium | reverse complement strand
TCCGTGCCTTCTGGCTCAGTTCGAAAATATTTGCCCCGAGCTCAAAATAACTGATATTGGCCTCTTTGTGCCGTCTGGTAGCCCCAAGAATGTTATCCTGCTCCTGGCTGCATTGCTGAAACTTCTTCTCATACATAGCGTCGGTAATCTTCCCGTCAAGCTTATCATCGTAAAGTGCGTCCAGTCGCTTTTGGATGATGGTGAACTGTCTGTTCAATTCGGCAAGAGCAACATCGTGATATTGAGCTTCCTGAGCGTGGCTTTCTTTGAGAGCTTTTCGTATCCAGTCGACAATGCGGGTGTTCTTCACCTCCAAGCCGTCAAGTAGACAGATGACCTGTTTTTCTAGTTCCTCTTCGCGCACATAGCCCCGCTGGGAGCAGTTCGTCCCGTAGTGAGTACATCGGTAGTAGTGGTGTCCCTTTTGCACCTGTGCCACCACTGACCGGCCGCATTCGCCGCACTTTATGAGGTCCTTGAATAGGAACTTGTCATGCTTCCTATATTTTCCAGTGAGCTTCCGCCTTATGCGCTCCTGCACACTGTAAAAGAGTTCTTTCGAAATAAGAGGTGGGTGACTTGCCTGAGGGAAGTGTTTTTCTTTCCAATCAAATTCCCCGCAGTAGAAGCAATCTGTGAGAAGGTTGTGCATTTCTGTTTTGCTTATGGGTGTCCCAGCCTTGGTCTTCCAGCCTTCTTCGAAGAGTTTTCTTCTCAAGGTATCTATGGTGTGCTCACCTGTATCGTAGAGCTCAAACGCTCTCCTAACAAAAGGAGCTTCCGAATTCGGAGAAGAATCGATCACCCAAGTCTTACGCCCAACGCTGCCGATGGCCTTGTAACCTTTCTTGTGGTTGCCTGGATACCACCCCTGGACTGCTTTTTCTTCCAGCCCTTTCCTTGCTTCTTCCGACAGATTGTTGCTGTATTGTCTTGCAAGCACGAGATAGATGTCCCATTGAAACTTGTCGTAGGACTTTGAGTTCTTGTGGATAACAAGGTTTTGCTTCACGAAGTGAAGCTGTCTAGCCTCGTCTTCGTTTAGCCAATCGTCAAGTTTTACTGCATCCTTGAAATTGCGAGTGATTCTGTCAACCTTTTCGCATAAAACTAACTTAGTCTCAGGGTTAGATCTCAGAAATTCAAGCATCTCCAAGAAGGTCTTCCGCTCCTGCTTCCCGCTCGCTGATTCTGGCACCATAAACTTCCTGGTTACTCTGAAAGCCTTTCTCTCAGCGTATTCGATCAGCAACCTGGCCTGTGCAGACAGAGAGTAGCCCTGTTCTGCTTGTTCCTTTGTGGAAACTCTGATGTATAAGACCGCATTCATGTCGATGAGAAGTCTCCTTGCGTTTTCAACTTACTTCTACCCTACCCCCCGACTCACTATAGCTGCACTCGATCTACGGCGAAGAAACAGGCTGGTTTTGGTCTCTCACAGACTCCTTTTGGATTCAGCTGGATCTAACGAGTTCTTCTCTCGTTTCCACGGCCTCAAGAACACCGCTCTCCTTATAAGGTTGAGCAGTGCCTTACTCCTCGCGACCAGCTGTTTCCTCCGAGTCAGAGGTTTCCTGTGGTTCAAATTCCTTGCTCGGAGACGAGGATCTGGCGGCGCGAAGGGTGCGCCCCGCGGACTTCGCCACATGCTTTCTTGCAGCATCTGCCTTGTCTCCCTCAAGGACATCTCGTTTCAGGACGTCACCCTCCAGAGCCCGCCTTATTTCTTCAGCCTCAATGCGCACATTGGGTGATAATCTACGAATCTCGCGGCGCAGCAAATCAAGAACCGGGTCGCTAACTATGAGGGCTCCGAGAGTGAACCGGCTGAGCGCTTGTTTCTGGGAGTGATATACTCCAAGCTGAGCTTTCTGCCAACCCTCTTTAGCTAGTAGTCCTACCAGCCTGATGTGTTCTGTGTTCCGCGGATTCGCAGCCAGTAGGTCGATGTCAACCACGAGTTCATGCTCGATTGGCTTGACGAAACTAACCCTGTAGACTTTCCATATCACTCCGTTTGTGAGGGCGACCCATTCCACACCTTGATTAGCGGCATAATCTACAGCTTGGCGAACGAACTGCTCTTTCAGGTCGAGACCGATGGCCTTTACCTCAATCAAGAAAGCTAAAGAGCCTCCTAGCTTGACGGCTAGATCGCAAAAAGTGCTGCGAATCATGTGTTCAGAAGTGATCTCGGCATACTTGTCGTAGCCAAAAACGTCCTGGAGTAGATCAGTAACGATGACCACCGTGTCCGATTCGTTGACATCACGAGATTTGGCTGCGGCAAGGATCGGCTGAAAACGTTTCAACCCTGCAGCGATTCGCTCAATCGCCTTATTAGGAAGTCTTGCCATATGAAACCTCCAAGTTTGGTGATTATGCGTTGCCCACTACCACCACACCAAGCACATAGAGCGTAAGCCTTGACCTACGTATATTCACCATCTCTCTCTTTTACTGTCTTTGAAGCCTCGAGCGGTAAAGAATCGGTCTCCTTTTGGTTCTCATCTTCACAAGTGAAGGAGGGAGTTCAATTCCTCCGTCCTTGCCCTGTCCTCAATCCATTCTTTCGTGCTTCTGAAGTGTGGCTCTATGTATTCCTCTTTGAGAAGGGAGGAGCAACGGAGAAGAAGGTCAAAGAGTTTCTCCGTGGGGATCTCCTTCAAGTCGCGTTTGTCCAGTTCTTCCTTGACACTCTTTAGCCTCTCTCCGAGAAGTTCTACTCGCCTTCTGACCGTTAAGTAGTATTCTTCTTGAAGAGCCTCAAGCTCTATCGCCCTGAGGTTGGCTATGTCCTCCTCAAGGTCCTTGCTCCAGTCCATAAGTGTTTGTTTGCTTACCCTGAGTTCCTTAGCTATTGAGCTAAAGGAAAGCCCCTTGGCCCTCAACTCTACAAACTTCAGCCTTGTCTCTTGATCTTTCACGTTCTCTTCCCTGTCGCTTTCTTCCCCCTCCCAGCCTTCTTCCCCTCTTCTTCTTGCTCTCTTTGAAAAGCTTCCTCAAAGCGCTTTCGTTCCGTTAGTGGAAGCGTTCTCCAAAGTTCCTCAAGGCTTCTTTCTTCTGGTGGTAGCGAACAATACCAGAGGAAACATGCGTAAGCCTCATCACTTTCGCCTGGGAGTTGCTCCCAATCTGCTCTGTTTCCGTTTCCCTTCATCCTTGCTCTCCATACCCTAGATAACGGGTAGATATAGACATCGACACCAAGCCACTCCAGTTTCAAAAACATCCATCGAACAATCTCGATTTGGCAAAGGCATCTCTTCAAGAGCCTTCTTGATGGGATACTTCTTGCCATTCAGTTTACTACATGAAACGGTCAAGTCTTTTTTCTCCTGTAAAATTGGTCAGGTATAGCCTCCTCCCGGTGAA
>JASEGR010000143.1 GCA_030017955.1 Candidatus Eisenbacteria bacterium | reverse complement strand
ATGGCACTCTTTTTTCACCAAACTTGTGCATAATTCAGGCTGGGTCAGGCTTAGACAGGACGGTCTTGTTGGCGGGGGGCAACAAAAAGGCGCCCCCGGAAACGGGAGCGCCTTTTCCCTACTCAGGATTTCTTACTTGTACATTGCTTTTACTCTTCCCCAGCTTGAGGGGAGAGCATCAGTCGGCGGAACGATAATGTCCGCTGGGCCTCTTGGAGATATCTGATAGCCGGCAGTGTACGGGCTGGTTGAATCGAACTGTGTAAGAATGCCGATCACATCGAAGCCGCCCGCAGGAGTATTGGTATTGATCAAAGGATGCACAGCGCATCCTGAGCCACCATAGACATAGAGTAGCGTTTTGGTGCTGCTACCGGTGTTAAGGCTATCGTTTATCGAGTAGGTTGTCGATTTCCAGAGAGGCCACCCTGTGTAGCCTGTACCGATGATCTTCACGCCCTTTATCTTAATCAATCTACCTTCGTTGGGCTCTGTATAGTCCGGCCTGAATGTGGCGACGTGATCATCCGCCGTTATCTGAAGGGGCGCGGGAAGAGGGTTGCCGGAGGAGTGGATCGTATAGCTCGTGATCATGACCTGGGTCAACCCATTGTACTGTCCAATTGTCCCGGCGACAGTAACATCATTGCCAACCTGGAGGTAACAGCCTGCTGTAAGTCCGGACTTGTAGATATTGATACCACCGGTCGCATCCTGAACAAAAGCCCTTATGTAGGTATTAGTTCCGTTCGTGAACTCGGCAGTGACTACTCCCCTGATTTCAACAGGAGTTCCGACCGCGTACGGAGCAACCGGCACGCCGTTCACATCGTTGATGTGAATGTTAATGATGTTGTCGAGAGCGTACGCTCCCGATGCGAAGACGGCAATCATCGCAATGACTATCAATCCCAGATGCTTTTTCATGACCTTCTCCTTTCAATGACCAACAGACTCATGCTGTTCGCGCATTAACTCTTTCTCTGTTCCTTTGCCTCACCTCCCTCTCTGAGATCCTTCGCACACCTTCCGGGCAGGGCCGGTGGGACCCCTGCCCGGGATGCAAAGATTCGGTGAAAACCTATCGCAGGAGAACCATCTTCATCGTTGCGACTTTGTCTCCTGCCCTTAGCTGATAGAAGTAAACGCCGGAAGCCAACTCCCGCCCGGAGTCACTTCTGCCGTCCCAAGCCTCTGTTTGAACGCCAGCCTTCACGCGTTCGCCCTTGAGAAGTGTCCTGACCATTCTCCCAGCGACATCATACACCCTCAAATCAACCCTGCTGTCCTTGGCAACCGCAAACCTGATCTCGGTGCGAGGGTTGAATGGGTTAGGAACGTTCTGGAAGAGACCGAACTCCAGTGTCCCCGGAGTCTCGCCCATGTCAGCCACGGCCGTAGGATAGAAGAGGTCAGCGCCGGTTCTGGGCTTGATCTTCCTGGCTGAGTATGTGTAGTCACAGATTCCCTGGAGCGTCAACTTCATGCCGCGAGGCGGATAGAACGTGGTACAGGTCGGACAGAAATAGAATCTGTAGTAAGAGTCACGGCCGATATTAAGAGTATCCGTCAGCGTCACCCCGTTCCACACTCTCCATTCGCCGCCCTGCCCGGTCGTGGTATCAGCAACAGTCGTATTGTTGAGTCTCACAAACGAGCCTTCCCACGATTCGGCGGTAACAGCTCCGGTCATGACCTGCTGGATGGTCACAACGTCGGGTCCGGGAAGCGGGTTTCCCGAACTGTGAATCTTCACGTAGTCAATCGAGGTCAATTCAGTCTTGTTGTAGTACTCAGCCACAAGCCCGGCAACCGTCACGCTGTCTCCAACCACCGGCTTTACCAGCGAGCCGTAGATTGCAATGCCTGACCACGGTCCCGCCTGACGCTCCTGGACAAAGAACTCGTTCGGGAACGTCGTTCCTGTCACGATTCCCCTGACAGTAACTTCTTCGACGCCTGTGCCAAGAACAAACGAGCTGTCATTCAGAGCAGATTTCGGATGCTGAACATACCACATAGGACAGACTCCGCCTCTGAATGTCATGCTCTGGAGCGGGGAAGTGGCACATCCCGTCCTATTCCCGATTTCCCAGGAAGAAAGCGTTGAGGGGAATGTGTTATTCTGGGTGCCTGTGACAAGATCCACTATTGTTGATTCTGCATTTGCAAAGGAGGCACTCACGATTGAGATGACTGCCGCTGAGCTGTCCTCCAGATAATACTTCGTGATGTCAACGCCTGAAGCATTGCACGTTGCGTCGAAATATGCCCGGACGCCGGTTTCAGAGGTAGAGTGCGCAAGGACAAGGTTCGGTGGCGAAGGGCATCCCTTCTTTACTATGTCGGAGAGATTGCAGGGCCAAATCTTGTAGTTGCCGTACTCCCACGACCAGATACCCTGGATCACGAGGAAAGTGTCCCCTACCGCGGGCAGTGCCGGAGTCGGATCGAGCATCTTGGGGCCTACCCACACTGTATCGACTTCGGAGCCGTGAGCGTGCGCCTCGACCACCCCGTATTGACCATAACCCATGGAAATGTCAACGACGACAACATTGTCGAGTTTCAGGTACACGCCTTCCCACTTCTCGGCCTTCGCAGAGTCGGCGGCCGTGTAGCCAAGGTCTCCTGTCGCAAGAAGAACGGGTGCTGGCCGACCCAATGTACCGACCTTTGTGATGGTAGGCACGTCGATCTCGGTCACGGTCAGAGGATTTCCGCCTGCAGGGTATTCCGCAGTTGTTCCGCTTACGTTTACAATGTCTCCTATTTCGACTGTAGGCGGATTGGCCCCACAGTAAACCATAACTCCGCTGAATGCACCGCCTCCCTGCTCCTGCACCCAAATCCCATATGTTGTGGGCTTGAGATCACGGCCGGTTACAACAACATTGTTCACCGTGACAGCGGTTCCGACCGGCCAGGTCCCGTACTGGATCTGGTAGCAGTCTGTGACGACTGCTGCTGCCGGCGTTGAGAACGCAATAAGACAAATAAATACACCTACGGCTGAGAGGTACAACTTAAACACTTTCATTTTCCCCTCCAACGATGTGAGCGGACTGAATCCGCACAAAAGGAAAAACCTTGGAACAGTCTGACTAGTCTTGATCACCTCCATTCTTCAGTTCAAATAAGAACCGTGTCTCCGGATACACTACGCCTTACAGCTTTTCACACAGTGAATTATACCACTTTCTGGCCCCGAATGTCAAGGAATCGATTGAGAAAGCCGGTTCTTGAGCACAGGCCCCCGGGATTGCACGATTTCGCCTGAGAAACGGAGGCCTCCGGCCTAGTTCCTGGTCGTCTGCCCGGCCCGGGAATGGTCCATCCAGGTTCGGTACTTCTGAGTGTTCAGCGACAATTAGAATTCCCGGTAACGACAATTAGAATTCCCGTTTGAT
>JASEGR010000142.1 GCA_030017955.1 Candidatus Eisenbacteria bacterium | reverse complement strand
CATACAGCAGGCACGTCTATATGTCAAGATATTAATGACGCACTACACTAGCTAGCCCTGTCTCTAATCCCTCCGGGAAGGAAAACCATGTCGGATTCATCGGAAGTGAACCCGCGGACAAACCTCACTTGGTGATAGCTTTACTCCCTACTTCAATAGTTCCGCCGATTCTTCTCACAACTAGTGCGGCACACATCCTGTCCATGGGTTCTGTGATAGCCACATCACCCAACTCTTCGATTTTCGTACCGAGGACTTCTCCGGTGACGGGGTGCTTGATTGGTTCACCCTCCCTGTAGATCACAAATTTCATTCCCTTCCTTGTCCCGCGGTTCGATCCGATGTCCAGGTAGACTAGATCGCCTTCAACCTGGATTACAGTTCCAGCGAGGATCGGGATATCATTCGCAACCTTCTGGACAAGGTCATCAACCATCTTCTTGACATTCTCTATCGTGGAGGTGCTGGAGGAAACATCTCTTGCACTCAATATCGAGCCTGAGGCAGTGTCAATTAGCCTTGCATCAATACTGGCAAGATTCCCGGAAAGACTAACGCTCCCCAGGAAGATTCCCTCGACTCCGATGTTCTTACCTACCTGGGCAGCGGTTGATGCGTCAATAACGCCTGTCATTCCGAGCTTCTGCTCTTTCAGAAGTTCTTCGAGTTTGCTCCGTTCCATAACATTGAATCTCTGCAGATTGACGAGAGATGTAGTGAGCTTATCCAGCACCATCTCGCCAAGGGTCTGCGCCCCCCCCTTGGCCTCGAAAGGAAGAACAGCGACGCTGAGTTTGGAGCCAACTTTCCTGGCTTTCTCTTCAGCGATTCTCACCATCACTGACTTCGTGGAAGAAACTCCCCGTGAGTTAGCAGAAGAAACGGTAATCGTATTCTCACCGGGCCTAAGAGCCACGTCCTGACTGAAGTCCACCCTCTTCCCCTGAAGCACCTTCACCGGTATCCCATTTACTGTCACAGAAGTGACGCTGTTTCCGTCAACGGCAAAGCCCTGAACCGTCAGTTTCGAAGTTGCCATAGTCTCATTCTCAAGGGGCTTCGTGATCGTGATGGAAGGCCCCTGTGATGGTACCTGAGTTTCCTGAGGAATGACCTTTGGCGGCGCCGTGACTGCCTGTCCCGCGCCTCCGGAGGCGGCCTTGGCTTTTTCGAGGTACTCCCGCGCCCGGGCAGAGAACACCGTCTTCATCGATCTTTCAAGCTCGCTGATCGCGTTCTGAAAATCTCCAAGATTGAAGTAGCAGATTCCCATCTCCCTGTGAGGGAAGTACTCCACGAAATTGACTCCGTATGTGCGGATTTTCTGCGCATCGTTGGACTCGACAGCAACGGCTTTTGTGAACTCTGCGATGGCGCCCTGCCAGTTCTCTTCTTTCATCATCCGAAGGCCGTCGTTGTAGAAGTCGTACCATCTGCCGCCGGCCCAAGACGGGTAGGAGGAGAACAACGTGAGAGCGAGGAAGAGGAGCGATCCTCCCCTTAGACACAAACACCGCTTGCTGCGGTAGCTTCGGAATGGATCTGGCATAGTTAAGGGCATAAATCAGACGGACATTACCACCCGATATTTCAGCATGTCAACTGATTTCTGAGAATGCCCGGGCGGAAGGTGAGCACTAACCCCATGCATCCCGCCGTACGCACACTGTCACGCCGGAACACGAAGCCTGCCGGAGCTTTCGCCAGACGCACAGCAATTCCGGGCTCCATCCGCACTTCGTCCGCAGGATGGAGCGGAGACACTGACGTATCCATGCCGTTCAGATGAGACGGCCGCTAGAACACCAGCCCCGCGGTCACACCCAGAAACGAGAGATTATCTCCGCCTGTAAGCTTGTCAGAAGACACAATTCGCAATACTCCTTGCACAATCAGATTGATCGACTCGCCTGCCGGAACTTCGACTCCCGCACCCACTGCAACACCCATCTTGGTCTCGTCGTCTTCGGGAACAACGATAAGAGTCCCACCCGGCCAGCTGATTTCCATCTTCCATTTCATGACATTCATTGTTCCCATGCCAAACAGGAATATCTGAGTTGGCGCTTCTGCCGGTGTCAAGTACGGCCGCACACCGATGCCGAATTCCAAAATGCTTACAGGCGCGTCTATGCTAACACCAGACCCGGGCCCAATCCCCGCATCGCTGAGGACCTTCTCCTCGTCGAATGTGAACCTTTCATAGCCCGCCCCCAGTGTGACCCCCACGTTGGGGCGTAGGAAAACAACGTACTGGCCGTGGCCACTGAACCCAACCTTCCAATAATCCTTGAAACTCTCTGGAGCGGTCGGAATCCCGACCCCCGCGTATAATTCAATTTGCGGGCGCCGGATTACCTGTGAAAAAGCCTGGCCAACCACGACAAAGATCAAAAACAGTGAGACTGCGCAGACTAGAGCATGTTTCATCGTTCTCCTCCTCGTTAATCAGTGTGGAGTTGAGTTCTCTCTCCAACGTGAAACCCGACAAATCGCAACTTGACACGTTTTGAGATCTCATTCCTTTCCTGCTACTTCCAACCTCCTTTCTCATGAGGTTCAGAGGTCTTCCAGATTTACTGCAGCGTGTACCTTATCCGATTTCAACTTCCATCACAACTGTTTTTTGCTGCGGAGACATGGCTCATCGCCCGATGCGGGCTAGGACTCGAAGACTCCTCTTTCCCTGAGACTCACAAAACCGCCGTTTCCAATAATCACATGGTCAAGCACGTCGATACCCATTATTTCCCCTGCCCGGATGAGCCTTTTTGTTATGGCAATGTCCTCAACGCTTGGCTCCGAATCGCCGGAGGGATGATTGTGGACAAGGATCACAGAAAGGGCAGAGTTGGAAACAGCGGGTTCGAATACTTCCCGTGGGTGAACAATTGATGCGTTGAGGCTTCCTATTGAAACAATTTCTTTTCTCAAGAGCTGATTTCTGGCATTCAGGTAGAGCGCAACGAAATGTTCCTTCTTGTGGACCTTAAGCTCCGCGGTGGCTTTGAAGACATCCTCGGGCGTGTTTAGAGTCGCGGTGCTTTCCTTTTGATCCTGGAAAAGTCTTCTTCCCAACTCGACTGACGCCAGGATTCGCGCCGCAAGAGCCGGGCCCAGTCCCCTTTTCCGGATGAGCTGGGAAGAGGAGAATGAAGGGAGTTCCCTGATGCCATTGGGGCCGATGAGGGACAAGGCGATTTCGCGGGCACTTGTTCTTCGTGAGCCCGACCCGACGATTATTGTCAGAAGCTCGGAATCCCTCAAGAAGGACGGCCCGCGCTCAAGAAGTCTCTCTCTCAGGTCCTCCCGTCCTGCTTTCTCTTTCCCCATACCCACCTCCCGCCGTTCTTCTCCTCCGAGCCGCGGAACTCCTGAATTCGTTGCGA
The DNA here is from genome assembly GCA_030017955.1 of Candidatus Eisenbacteria bacterium. Lineage (NCBI taxonomy): Bacteria > Candidatus Eiseniibacteriota > Candidatus Eiseniibacteriota bacterium. The sequence continues at coordinate 62 of JASEGR010000142.1, read as the reverse complement.
CTCCTACCCGACCTTTCTAGTGTCGTGTCCCGGAAATTCCTTGTCTATGTCTCTGCCCCTGG
>JASEGR010000141.1 GCA_030017955.1 Candidatus Eisenbacteria bacterium | reverse complement strand
TTGTTTATAAGAATCACGGCGTCCTTTGATCGCTTAGCCGTATCGATGACTTCACGGTATTTGCGTTGTAAATCACGCACAGAGAATGAAATGGGAATAGGATCGAAAGGCATACGGATTTGTCAGTTATTTTTCCAATACTTTCACGATATTGTATGTCAAATTATATGTCAAGTATTTTGTCGATTGCGCCTAGAGAGCACGAGACGGACCGCAAGATTCTCAGTGCCAGGGGCACGGGCGCCAGCGTCAACGCGCGCGGCCCCACCGTAGCCACGGTCCCCGCCAAAGAGGCCGCCGCGGTGACCGTTGTCGTACACATAGTAACCATCAAAATAAGTCAGGAGGTTCTTTTGACCGTAGTTCTGTGTCTGTGAAGCACGAGCGTATTCATCGTAGCGCATCAGGCGCAGTTCATAATCATCAGGGTTAGCTCCAAAACCCAAGAGTTGACGAACAACCGCTCTAGCTTGTGGACTCTGTGTGCGTGTCTCGTGATTGGTCCACAGAGCTTTGTTCACCTCATCTCTTGTGATGGACGTGGGGTCTTTTGTATTAAAGAGGGTCTGCAGAATCTTCTTTGTCTCTGAACTCAGGGCATCCCGTTTGTCTGTTTGATTATCATAATCAAACTCGGAGAAGTCCATGGCAAGCAGGAAGGAGTCTTGTCTGAATTGCGGGAAATGAGGTTTGGTTGGATTTGTAAAGTTGTTTGGATCATCAGAGTCAATAGTGTTTGAGAGTTGGTGTTCAACAAGCGCTTGAAAGAACCAGAAGGACTTCTCTGGAGTGTTGGGGAGATCTCTACAGTCTTGAGCCCAGGCTGTTTTAAGGGCCTGCTTGTTTACTTTGTACTTATCAGTGGTCAGAAGCGCCTTTGGAGTCGCTGTTGAGTCTGGATCTGGTGAGCCTGCTCTGAAGATGGTGACAAACCGAGGATCACGGTTGTAGATAGCGTCTATAATCGCTTGAGCCTTCTCATGCTTTTCAATCTTAAGCTCAGAGAAGCCGTACTCACGGGCTTTGACGCGATCATAGGCAAATGGAGTGCCGGATTCGGGGATAGGAGGGGTCGCAACATCATACCACTTGGTCAAATCTTCCGGTGTGATGACCTTGTGTCCATAATCACCGTCAATAAGGATCGAATTCGGATCTGTTTGTTCTGTATCAGGATTATAGAGAAGACCAAGAATAGTCGCTTCTTGTGGAAGAGTATCATCTGCCCCTTCTTTTCTAACGAGCTTTGTTCCGGACGCAAACCCACTTTCTTGCGCCACATACTCAAACAATACTTCACCTGTTTCAGTATCCAGAAAGTCTATGGTCTTAAACTTGGGTGGCGCTCCCTTCTCTTTTGGTCGCGGAACGTTTGGATTCAAGTAACCAATGTCTTTGGGAGTAAGAACGGAAAGAGGAGGTTTTGTTTGCTCATCTTTCTTTGGAGTCTCAAGAGAGAGATCAAAGAAGGAGAGATACTCCTTGACCGTCTTTTGTTCATCCTCAGGGAACTGTTCTAAATAAGTGGTGAGTTTGGAAGTGAGAAAGGTGGCAATGTGTTCTTTTCTGGCTTTGGGGTCTGCTTTGTACTGTCCAATCCAGGAGAGAACGACTCCTGCGTCAAGGACAAAGGTTGGAAGATGCCATTTGGCTCTTGGATCTGCTGGGTTCTTCTTATGAAGAACTGTGTCTTTGTGTGAGAAGGCTTGGAAGAGCTCGTGCCATGCGTTTGCAAAGCGATAGAGAAAGCCACCTGAGTGAGGGTCTGAATCTATGATGTACTCACCTGTTGGAGCATCTTTGATAAAGTTTGGTTCTAGTTCTCCTTTGGTGACACAGGTCAGACGTCCGGTTTGTGAATCAAGAAGAGACGCAAGCAGAACCTGGTAGAGCTCAGGGTTATCTTTGGACTGTTCCAGATATTCCACATTGATGACGTTTCCTGCAAACTCACGTTTGGTCTCAATGCCTGTTTCTTCGCGATCGTAGCGCTCGGAGGGAGGATTACCTGCTGCGAGGTAGAGAAAACCGGGCTGCACTTCAACGACAAGCGGCGTGCCAGGGACAGCCACTTTGCGTCCGACTCTCGCTTCTGAGACAAACTTAAGGATTTGGCGTTGAACAGAGGTAGGACGAGTGTTGAATTCATCATCAAAGAAGATTCCTCCTCCTTTTGAAGGCTCTGTATCTATGGAGGAGGACTTGCCTGTCAGAGCTCGAAGAAGTGGGCCGTACTCATAGTAGGTTCTTCCTTCTGAAATGGCAGGGGAAGCAAGCAGACGAACAAACTTCTCTTGGTCGCCTCCAACGGTGCGCTCGGGTTCTCTTGAAGCAAGCTCAAGGGAGGCGGCTCTTGCAAGAGCGGTCTTTCCAGTGCCTGTTTCACCCATGAGCGCGGCAACAGGCCTTGAGGTCAATGCTCCTGTGAGTACGTCTTGGAGAAGCTTCTTTCTAGATTTGGTCCAGACAAAGCCAGTGGTTCGCAGTTGCTGGCTGTACTGTTGGATCGTGTCGTATTCAATGAGAGCGGCAACGTCTGGATTCTTCTTTTTGAGCGTATCCAGTTTCTCCTGAAGGTCTAAGGATTTGGATTCAAGCAGGGCTCGTTTGGCTAAATGAACTGGCTTTGGATCTTGACCAGCTCTCTTGAACATCTCAGAGAGAAGAGCGATGAGGTTGTCTTGGGTGGAGGAGAGCTCTGATTCAAGATTCTTAAACTCTTCATAGGTGCCATTGATCTCGTTTCTTTCTTGTTCGTGACGGAGAAGCTCTGTTTGGAGAGTCGCAAATGTCTTTGGGTCAGACACGAGCTTTCTGTAGATGGCAAGAGAAAAAGAATGGGAAGGATCTTTAGTGAGTAGTTCGCGACGCAGTTCATTGATTCTGTCTCCTGCTCTCACTTCTGGTACTTCTGGTACTGGTACTTCTGGTACTGGTACTTCTACCACTTTCAGATCTTCTTGCAGTTGTCTTCGAAAAGCCCATGCCAGTTCTGCTTTGCCTGCCTCATTCATTTTCTCTTTAGTAAGCTGGCGCAAGTAAGCCTGTGCCATCTCATCACTCTGCTCTGGAACTTCAATACTCTCTACCTTTAGTCCCATGATGGTTGAGAGGTCAAAACGGGGACGAGTCTCTGAAGAGACCTCATCGATTGGAGGAGTTGCGTGAGTTTCAGGGGATCTAGTGGATGGATGTTCGGGCATAGTTCATTTCACCAAGCGTGAACGGTTCTTCAACGCCGTGAATAAGGAATCAAACAGCGGCACATAGTCGGATAATCGTTTATAGATAGATCTTGCCAACTTTTCATCATAAGAATGTACAGCAAGATTACGGTCTTCCAGCATACGAATCCAATCTGGGTGATCTACAACCATCTCCAATCGAAAGGCCTCTTGAAAACAGGATTTAGGGGATTGACAAATCACATTTTCATTTCGTAAAACCTTCTG
>JASEGR010000140.1 GCA_030017955.1 Candidatus Eisenbacteria bacterium | reverse complement strand
CCACCCACAGCCTGCGCCACACCTGCGCCACCGAAATGCTCAAGGGCGGGGCCAGCATCCGCCACGTCCAGGAGCTTCTGGGGCATTCCGACATCATGACGACCCAGATTTACACCCACGTTGTGCCGACCGACCTGCAGAAGGCCCACGCCCGGACCGCGCCCAGCGAACGGCGCCGGACGGTCGAGGACGCCCGCTTCACCGGCGGCGACCATCCCCACTGGAACGACCGCCGCAACGCGCCGCTGTGGCGCGCGTTGCAAGGCCGGAAGGAGACGGCGAAAGGGAAACGAAAGACTCGCAAAAAGCCCGGAAACAAGGCATAAGAAAGCCGTGCAAAACGTGGCCACATACCAGACGGGGACAACGGCCTTCGCCGTGTTCTTTCTTTACCCCGCGTATGTGTTGACCGTCCTTAAAGTGGACATCCTTGAGCCGGAGGAAAACGACGTTCAGCTGAAGGGCGAGGAGGTCAAGTTCGACGGCGATCTTGAACCCACCGGGTTGAGCGGCGTGACCTATGCCTGGTCGGTTCTGGAAGGGACTTGCGATCCGGCCACGGCCACGACTGAGGACTTCCAGACGACCTTGAAGTCCGAAGGAACCATCAAGGTCAAGTTGGCCGTCACGGTCGGCGGCACGACATGCGAGAAGATCAGAACAATCAAGGCGATGTTACCCTATCCGACATACCTGAATTTCAAAGGCAGTAGCAATACCAGAATCAAGAACATCGGCACAGACCCCGAGTGGACCAAGACAGATAAGACAACGAAGAACTACGCCGTGTACGACAAGGAAACTACCGCAGATGTCGAGGCGAAGTTCGAAGCCACTGAAGGGCTTACCGACAACACCGAAGTCAAGGTGAAAGCCGACGGCAACAAGGAGAATTTCGCTGAAGCCAATGCCTATTTCCACCACTGGACATGGACCGAGGACGAACTCGTTCTCGAATCCTCAGAGTTGTACGCGTCCATCAACTTTTATGACACACTGGACCTTACATGGAAGTACATTGTCCGCAAATTGGATGGCAGTTGGCCAGACTGGTCAGAGGCCGTCACAATGGGAGGGGACAGTCCGACCCCACACATTCTCTATACAGTCATGAAAACCCCGGTCAAGCGTGATCGATCTGCTGGGCGAGGTCACGACGAATACACGCAGTGGTTCTACGACACCACATGTCGCAAACTTGAAGGATACACCGGGAACGACGATCACCATGTGGCCACGGAAATGATGCAATGGATCGCAGACAATGTAACGTGGAACGGAAACTGTCACGTCCTTGCCGCCTACCTTGCTGCGTTCAGTCACACTCAGGGAGTCACAGCTTATCAATACTGGTTGGACCACAAGCCGAAGGTTATCGGTGGCGGTACTGGTGGCGTAGGGGACTTCGAGTGCCAAAGGACATTATCAATAGACCCTGTGCCGATCGGTGGGGGTAGCCAGGCATACACCTTCAATTTCCATAGTTTCAATAGAATCAGCGGGTCTATCTACGATCCGACGACCAACACGAACAAATCGGGATGGACCGTCCAGCAATATGAAGACTGGCTCATGACCAAGTACGCGAAGTGCATTCGTGATTACGCAAAATGCTATGCAATGGGCGAGGACCCGCCTGACCCAGACGACCCACAGTACGAATGGAAAGACAATGTAAGCGGCGTCATGGAACCCGAGAATTACGAACACATCTTGTGGGAGGTCATACCTTGAAAAGAAGGCAGGCCGTTCGGATGAAACTCACGCCTCTCATTGCTGTTGTCTTGACTCTCTCCACTGTGCTGCTTGCTGGTCAGCAAGACTCGGACCGTGCCGTTATTGCCGCTCTCGTCTCAGCAAGAATCGATATGATGGGAACCACCAGCAAGGAAGCAGCCGCCAACAAATTCACCGCCATCGCCGCAGCCTTTCCTGAAAGTCGATATGCCGACGATGCGCTACTACTCTCAGGAAGATGTTTGACTTCGTTGCAGCGGTATGACGACGCCATCAAGGTCTTCCGTCAGATCGTTGATCGTTACCCCAAAGGCGCACTGGTGGTCAACGGCTCATGGTTCTCCAGCATGGCGGAGATCACGGGAGCAACGTCGAAAGGCATGCCCGAACGGTTACGAAAACCGCCCAGTGAACTGACCACTGACGCACAGGAAGCAGTCCAACTCTACGAATCATTCATGGAAGCATACCCTGAACGGACGGCCGACTGGGCGCGGTATGAGATGGCGCGAATCTACCATAACTCTCTGCATGACGACAAAAGAGCCCGTGAGATTCTCGCTGCTATTCAAGAGAATCCCATTGAGGCGGCGACACACAGTAAGCAGGACAAGATATTCCAAGAACGAATGGATGCGTTGATTATGGCGCCTGCGTGACGAGTACTCGCCCGTCTTGCGGATCGAACCTGAACACCGGCTCGAATCGCGAGTGAGGGCACTACAAGACAAATTGGGACTTGCCGCGCCCGAGATGAGTACTCAACCCCAAGAAGCGGATATCCAGAAGCAGGCAATTGCCCGTGTTGGTGAATTCTTCCGTACTGTCGCGCCGAGGTTCTCGGAGAAAAAGGAAACCAGACTGCGCGAAGTGGACTCTTCAATACCCGACCAAGCGGAGGCCTTCCGAACAAGCATAGCAACGCTTGCTGATCCGAATGCCTCCCCTGTTGAGCGCAACCGCGTTGTTGTCACTCTTGGGCATCTCGCTAATCCTGAAGCTGTTCCCGTACTTCTCAAGTTCATTACCAGTTCAGAAGTCCCTGTGGCTCAGAACGCTATCCGAGCCCTCGGCGAAATCAAGGATACGAGATCCGTTCCGCCCTTGCTCAAGCTCGTAGAGGATCCTCCGCAACTGGAAGAAGAAGACGTTCATGTGTTACAAGCAAGGGCCATATCGGCCCTCGGAGCGATCGGGGATGCCTCCGCTTTAGATGCTCTGAAGAAAGTCGCTACACGAGCCGAACTTCCGGAGAACCTGCGTGAATCAGTCAAAACGGCTATGCACCGCATAGAAAAGCGAAGATCACAGACGTCTACGGAAAGTCCGGCAAACACAACCGCTAGATGAGTGTCTTCCCCGGTCTGCGCACGGCATTTTTCTCGCCGGTTGCTTCGCTATCGCCTACGTGCCGCATCGGCGGCACTCCGTCTCTACCCTCCGGCCCTGATCACGAAAGCTGCTGAAAGAGAAGGCAGCTTTCGCGCCTGGGCTTCGGGGACGCATCTTTACTTTTGACATTGTTCAAGACCCCCGTCCTGTCGAAGAACCTTCCCGCGATCCGGGTGGCAAGGACGATCCTTTACCGTTTTAGCGGCGGACCTTCCCCCCGGCTGGCACTGCGGTATGCTTCCGCAACCTCGTGCCAGCCGCCCCTTACGCTCCGTTACGCGCATCAAGCCTGCGGTGGCGGACGCGTCTACGCCGCGCCCGCCATCCTCGGCTTCATGCGC
>JASEGR010000139.1 GCA_030017955.1 Candidatus Eisenbacteria bacterium | reverse complement strand
GAAAAATAAAACGAAACCGTTGAGTGGCAGTCTTAAAAGAAGAAAGCCTTCTCCTCCCCTTGCTCAAAGGGAGGGAAAGTCAACCACTCTAACCTCAGCCGCTCTTTTAAGTTCCCCCATGAGCGGCAATAAAAAGAGGGAAAAAAAATCCGGTTTGTTAAAAGACTCTTTCGCCTGTAAAAAGAGTCTTTTTCCCGTCGTCGGCATCGGCGCTTCCGCAGGCGGATTGGAGGCCATCGAGCAATTTCTGAGAAAAGTGCCCGCAAACAGCGGCTTGGCCTTTGTCATCATTCAGCACATGGATCCAACCCACAAAGGAATCATGCACGAGCTGCTCGGCCGCGCCACTTCGATGAAGGTTTTTCAGGTCAGAGACCGGATGCGGATCAAACCCGATTGCGTCTATGTGATTCCACCCAACAAAGATATGTCCCTTCTGCACGGTGTGCTGCATCTATTCGAACCGCAGGCGCCCCGCGGTTTGCGCCTGCCCATAGATTATTTCCTGCGTTCGCTTGCCGAAGACCGGCAGGAGAGCAGTATCGGAGTTATCCTTTCCGGCATGGGTTCGGACGGAACCATGGGACTGCGGGCGATCAAAGAAAAAATGGGTCTGGCGGTGGTGCAGGAACCTGCTTCGGCCAAATTCGACAGCATGCCCCGAAGCGCGATTTCTGCGGGACTTGCCGACCTGATCGCTCCGGCGGAGGCTTTGCCCGGGAAAATTATTGACTATCTCAGACATGCCCTTGTCATTTCCAAAACCGAATTCACTCTGGAGGAAAAAGAACTGAGCGCACTGGAGAAAGTTCTTATCCTGCTGAGGAGTAAGACCGGTCACGACTTTTCCATGTACAAGAAAAACACCGTTTACCGGCGAGTAGAGCGGCGTATGAGCATTCACCAGATTAAACGGATCGCGGATTACGTGCGCTATCTGCAGGAAAATTCGCAGGAAGTGGAACTCCTCTTCAAAGAACTGCTCATCGGCGTAACCAGCTTTTTCCGCGACGAGAAGGCCTGGGAACATCTGCGCCAAAAAGCGCTTCCGGCGTTGCTTGCGGATCGTCAGGCCGGCAAAGCGCTACGCGCCTGGTCGGTCGGCTGTTCGACCGGTGAGGAAGCCTATTCGCTGGCCATGACCTTCAAGGAAACGCTGGAACAGCTCAAAGCGCCGGAAAATTTTAAATTGCATATCTTTGCCACCGATCTGGACCGGGAGACGATAGACAAAGCCAGGCAGGGGTTCTATCCGGATAACATCGCCGCGGACGTCTCCCCCGATCGCCTGAAAAGGTTTTTTATCCGGGAAGGCAACGGCTACCGGATCGCTAAGGAGATCAGGGAAATGGTGACCTTTGCCACGCAGAACGTCATCATGGACCCGCCCTTTACAAAACTGGATATCCTGATCTGCCGCAACCTTTTAATCTATCTGACGGCGGAGCTTCAGAAAAAACTCCTGCCGCTCTTTCACTACAGCCTGAATGCGGGCGGCGTTTTATTTCTGGGGAATTCGGAAACGGTCAGCGCCTTCCCCGATCTCTTCACGCCGCTCGACATCAAATCGCGGATTTTCCGGCGGCGGGAATCTGTTCTCACCGCCGAACAGGGGGTGTTTCCTACTTTCTTTGTCCACACCCCATCAGGAGTTACCAAGGAGTTAAATATGTTGAAACCCGTAGCCAATCTCCAGTCCCTCGCGGATCAATTGCTTCTGCAGCGCTTCTCCCCGCCCGCCGTTCTGGTGAACGACAAAGGGGACATCCTTTATATCAGCGGAAGGACGGGCAAATATCTGGAGCCGGCGTCCGGCAAGGCCAACTGGAACATTTTCGCCATGGCCCGTGAGGGGCTCCGTTTTGATCTCGGCAGCGCTTTCCAGAAGGCCCTCAGACAAAAAGGAGCGGTCACGGTCAGGGGGCTTGCCGTTGAGGAGGGCAACGACAAGAAGCAAGTTGATTTCACCGTCCAGGCCATCCAGGAGCCGGAGTCGCTGAGGGGCATGGTCATGATTGTCTTTACGGATGTGGCGGCGCCCCCGGAAAAGAAAGTGAAGGCCGTCGCGAAGAACGCGCCTGCCGGTCATGGCCGGATTGCGGAACTGGAGAAGGAACTCGGGCACCTGCGCGAAGAGCTACAGACGACCCGCGAGGAAATGCAATCCTCGCAGGAAGAACTCAAATCCGCCAATGAAGAACTGCAATCCACCAACGAGGAGTTGCAATCCACCAATGAAGAACTGACCACCTCCCGGGAAGAAATGCAATCCATGAACGAGGAACTGCAAACGGTAAACGCCGAACAGCAATCCAAGATGGATGAGCTTGCCTGGATTAACAGCGACATGAATAATCTGCTCAACAGCACTCAAGTCGTCACGGTGTTTTTGGATAACGACCTCCATGTCCGGCGCTTCACGCCCGGGGCCGACAAAATCTTCAAGCTGATTCCGGGCGACGTGGGACGGCCGCTTTCCGATATCGTCAACGATCTGCTCTATCCCGGGATGACCGAAGAAGCGCGGGAAGTGCTGCGCACGCTGGTCTTTTCGGAAAAACAGATCACCACTGATGATGGACGCTGGTTTTCCGTGCGCATTATGCCCTATCGTACCCTGGAGGACGTCATCGGCGGCGTGGTGATCACCTTTTCAAACATTACCGAAACCAAGACACTGGAAGCCGAATTGCGCGACGAGATTGCAAAAGTGAAAAATGAAGATAGAAGATAGAAGACAGAAGACAGAAGACAGAAGACAGAAGACAGAAGACAGAAGACAGAAGAGTGATTCTCGATGGAATCTAAGCGTTTTGCGAAAGATTTTCCGGTTGTTTGTGTGGGCGGTTCGGCCGGCGGCCTCGATGCCTATACCCGTTTACTAAAGCATCTGCCTGCCGATATGGGTGTTGCTATAGTCATCGTCAATCACCTGAGAACCACAGCCACATTGCTCCACGAGCTTCTTCCACGCTATACGAAGATGCCGGTTGAACTGATCACGGAAAGTTTACTCATCGAGCCTAACCATGTGTTCATCATTCCGGAACAGCGTGATTTGCACGTTCAAGATGGAGAGTTCCGTTTAAAGCCGATATCAAAGCCTCGGGGATGGCCCGACGTGATTACGGTTTTTCTGCGTTCCCTGACTGAGAACTGGGACGGCAAACTTATCGCTGTCATTGTCTCCGGCTATGATGGTGACGGGGCGGCAGCACTGTGCGGCATCAAAGAAGTTGGGGGCATTACCATCGCACAAAAGCCTGACACAGCCGTGCAGCCGGATATGCCTGAAAGCGCCATAGCAAGCGGGTGTATAGATTTTATTCTTTCACCTGAAAATATCGCGTCAGAAATTGTAAGAATTGCGCGAGGAGATGAAAGACAGAAGACAGAAGACAGGAGATAGAATACAGGAGACAGAATACAGGAGACAGGAGACAGGAGACAGGAGACAGGAGACAGGAGACAGGAGACAGGA
>JASEGR010000138.1 GCA_030017955.1 Candidatus Eisenbacteria bacterium | reverse complement strand
GCATCCTGGCCAAAGTCACCAAATGTAAAGAAGCGTTAGACGCACTACACTAGATCTCCAACACAATCTCCTGACCGGTTCAGAAATTCAATGCAAACAGCCGCACAAGCCAATCGTTGATCGCAATAAAAGTGCTGTGCCCGGTAAGCGAGCCCAGCGTGGCTGAGACACCCCCCAAAAGAATGAAGAACATGGCAATTGCCTTGCCGACGTCCTGACCCCTCAAGCTTGCGATCATCCTCTCGTCGCCTGAGAGATAAGCGCTCGCTGCAAAGAGCTCTTCTCCAATCAATGTGTAGTCGCAAGCTGCAATGAAAAAGGGCAGCTGTGTAGGCATCGCCGTGCCTGCTATTTGAATCGCACCAATCGAGTTTCCTGTCTCGGCAAGAATGAGTGACTCGGCAAAGAACGCTCCCATGTAGAAACATGTAGCGGGTTTTTCCCTCACCATCACGCCGTCAACTGCGGCAACATAACCAAACTGTTCGTCCGTCACGTAATAGACGTAGTCGTCATTGTAGAGATCAGGCCTTCCTGCTGAGAGGTAAGCCTGTTTGAGCGTCTCTCTTGCGGTGCTCATCACGAGCGAGCGGCTCACCGGTACTTCGAGCTTTGTTTCATACTGCGCTGCTAGCTTTCCCACGTTCGCAAGTATCGTGAGTCCGGCGATAGTCTGAACATTGTCCATATCCTGGATGCCGGGGATGAAAAGAATCGGCTTACCCATCTCAGTGGCCCTGCCCACAGCTTCCTCAACAGCTTCGACGCCTGCGATTTTTCTGATGTACATCTTCTTGCCCTTCCCAACCTGGAAGATGCAGTAGAGGATGCCACCTGTGAGGATGAGGGCAACGACGAGAAGGTTTACTGCCGAGCGGTTAAACCACTGCTGCTTTGAAACCGAGGGCCCCACCACAGAAGAAAGCACCTGTACTTCTCCGGCGCAAAGAGCAGCGACCTGGTAGTAGTAAGGCACATTGTCCCTGACTGATGTATCGAGATACTGCTCTGCGCTTGGGGCGACGGTACTCGCCTTGGCAAATGGTCCTTCAGGCTTTTCGCTTCTCAGGATGACATAGCCCTTGACCCTAATCGCCCCTTCGACGTCGTCCGTGGATTTCTTCCATGCAATCGTGATGCACCCGCCACCGTCATTGGGAGTGTCGAAGGACTTAACCTCTGTGACACATGCGACTGAGACAGATTCCTGGGCTGCAGCAACGGGAGACTGCATAGTCTCCTTTTCTCCAACTGCGGGAGCCGAGAACGCATCAACGCCCAGGAACGTTATCTTGAGCGAGAAGACAAGGGCAACTATGAGGATCGAATGTAGGAGATTCTTACTGCTGGCAGGTTCAGACTTCCGATAAGAATCAGTGCTGCATCTGATCATGAACTCTCCTGCGTCCTGAACGGCAATCAAAGATGAGAACGAAGGTTTCGGACAGACTAGACAAGTGGCGGGCTGGCTGTCAACAAAAAAAATCAAGCGTCCCCAACGGGATTCCTTCTCCCCCGTCGCGTGTCTGTGTCCTTCGGACCCGCGGCGTGCTCGCTCCGCTGCGCGCGCCGGTGGCTAACATCAATATCGAGGCCGCGTGTCAACTCCGGTTCTCTTGAACCGGGAAGTAGGAATGAAGGAACCCATCCGCCGATTACCACCATCTCCTCCTTCAGTTCCCCGAGAAGATGAACGAGTTCCAATAGTACCGCCTTGCAGGCATCAATCTCTCGTTTTCCATACTGGCTTTTGCTTACCGTTTAGGCTTTATCCTCTCTTCAAGTATCGCTTGCGCTGCTTCCTCTCCTCGACCCTTGTAACTCTTCAAATCCAGGTAGAGCTGAATGTCTGACACAACAAAAATGCCGCTGACATTCTGGAGTCCGTAAAAGACACCTTCATCATAAGGCCGGAGTAGTATCACATTTGCACCGCTTTCCACCTTTTTGAGCTGAAGGCTTGTTGCTATCTCCTCTATATTGCCCTCGATATAGGAGAAGAACTTCATGAATCTGACAAATGGCGCAACCTTCCGCGCGCCGGAGAACAATGCCAGGCCATAGCGATAGCCTCTTTTTTTGCACTCTTTCTTCACTGCGGTCTCTAACTCCTCATCCCCGAGGCCTGAGTAGAAAGAGAAGCCCAGATTCTTCTGATAAGAGTAGTTGCTAACCCACTGATCAAGTACTTCCTCCAGCTTTATAAGAAAGAAGCTCTTGTTTTCTTCCTTGATCCATTCCTGGGCCAGAAGCGCTTGCTTTACCCTTGAGGTCAATCCGATGCTAATGCCCGCCTCCCGGGACATATCTTCGACATACCATCTCTTTGAAGGAACTGAGAGGAGAACCCTCAAGATTCTGCTTGATTTCGGTGAGAAGACAGATTTAGAAATGCGTGAAACAGCGAAGGGGTTCGGGGTTCCACTCTTGTCAACATAGATACTCTTGAAAGAAAGAAAGGCATTCCCTGCCAGGTCAATGCACCCGACGCCTGCCTCTTTGCATATTTGCCTGCTTGCATCGCTGAGATAGGGAGCAACCAGAATACCGTAGGAGTCCTTGCGGTCTTTAAGGTAACCCTTAAGTTGAGCAATTGCCAGCCTCACAAGACGGGGCTCGCCCTGTGACTTTATTTCAATGAAAAATTTTGCTGGTTTGCCGGAGACAAGAGTATTCAACACGAGATCAACCTGTTTATTGTCAATTCTGACCTTGCTCCTTGTTTCCAGCAGGTTAATGAATGAAATATCCGAAAGAAGGGACCCTATGCTCTTCCGAGCCTTCTTAAGGATATCTTTTTCAGAAAGTACTTTCACTGTAGAAGCCTGTTTCACCATATGGTGAAACAATATGATATAGTGAAACAGAAGTCAACGATTTTCAGACTCGCTAGCATTAAGAATTTTGTGCCTGCAGGAATGGGCTAGCTGCTTTTTCGTTTTGGCTTTCGTGAGCGAAAACTGGAAGGTAATTGCAAAAACCCCAACAACGGCCAAAACATCCGAGCGGGACGCTGCACATTCACCGCCTGCCCCGAAAACAAAAAGCGTCCCCAACGGGATTCGAACCCGTGTTGCCGCCGTGAAAGGGCGTTTTGAGGGGTTTCCTACTGAGTGACATTGATTGAGATGAAGTCACTAACTTGCTTATTCTTCTGGAGGTTATATGGGAAGGGTTGATGCCACCGATTCATACTGAGTCATACGGTTTTAGATACCAGATAGTCACTATTTGGACACCGGCGAGAGGACATTGGTAACCGTTTCGATCCTTCTACAAACCTGCGTCGAATAGCGAATTTCCCCTCTGCGATCACCTTGTGCGGGGTTAGGAGAGTCCAGGATTTCCTTTGCCCTTCGGCGTTTTGTGTGTTATATTATGTGAAACTTGACCTTTGACATGGTCTGAATAATGATTGGCGATGGAGTGTTGAACGTCAATTGTTTTTCCCGTTGGCGACAATTAGAATTCCCGTTTTTTC
>JASEGR010000137.1 GCA_030017955.1 Candidatus Eisenbacteria bacterium | reverse complement strand
CGAAAGATTACTGCCAGGCAACAATGGAGCAATTCGAGCAAGACTTTGGCGCCAAGTATCCAAAAGCGACTCAGTGCTTAATCAAAGATATGGACACCCTCACCACGCACTTTGACTTTCCCGGCGAGCACTGGGTGCATATCCGCTCGACAAACCCGATCGAGTCGACCTTTGTGACCTTTGAAACTGCGGACCAGAGTCACCAAGGGAGCCGGTTCACGATCGGCCGGCCTTGCTATGGCTTTCAAGCTCATGGAGTCAGCCGAGAAGCGATGGTACAGGATTAGGGCGCCGCACTTGGTTGCAAAAGTGCGAGAGGGCATTGTTTTTCAGGACGGAATCGAACTTACGAAGCTAGTTGGAAGGGTCGTGGCTTAGAATGCGATCCACAACATTTGACAATAGCTCGGCCGCTTCTCGTCCCAGTCCTCAAAAGTGCGAACGGGTATCTGGTGTTTTAGAAGGCTGCCCGGTTTTGTTTGCGACCGTGCTTTGATTTGTATCTTTCTTCTTTCTTAAGAAGACGGTCGATGGTCGGAGCCGATATCCTCTGAAGCTTTTCTTCAGTTGACACATCTATTGTAATCTCATCAAATTGTTTTAGTTTGGCGGTCATCTCCGGGATTACCGCTACCAGCCTTTTACCGCAAGGCATATCGAGGACAGCCCAAATCTTTCTTAGGGCCTTAAGCACTGCTTCATCATAAATTCTTGGTCTTGCCTTTTTCTTGGTTAGACCGGCATGTTTATCCAGAACCCCTTTTCGCAAAACCCTGGAGGCGTATGATCTATTGTACCCGGTTGTCGCCATGAACTCATCCAACATCATTGCCTTTTCCTTCTTGGCGGCCTTCTTGTATCTTTTGGCCACCTCTTTGGTTAATGCCTTTCTTTGATTCATTGTTAGTGCCACACAATCCCTCCAGTCGTTTCAACTGAAAGGAAACCCGATTATTCACTAAACTTTCAAGTACTTTTTTAAATGAGGCAACGAATCGATTTCGAGTACATTTTTGATGAGTCAATGCGAACTCTTGACAAGCTCTCCCCACTCGCTTATTATGTTAACAACTTTATACCAGCCCAAAAGTCCAATATGTTATGGACGCTTACAGCAATTAGCAGATTTTGAGATTAAACTGTACTAGTCAACAGCTTGCCTAACATCTAGTGGTTTTGAAGAGGGGGACAAGAGCATGAAGCAGAGCCAAGCGCGTTCCCGCCAGCTGATGCGATGGATGGTCGTAGCGCTCGTGTTGGCAGTGTGTGTGCCTGGAGTTGTCGGCTGGGTCAGCGCGGCCGCTCCTGACGGTTCAGGCGATGCCCTGCACACGACAGTAGTCCGCTACCTTGACGCTAGGTATCGGGCGCTCGTGACTCTGGACAGCTCTACAGGTGGAGCTAGCGTCAGTCCCACAGACCAAACCGCCATCGCTGAAGCCTGGAATGACGTCGATGTGGCGATTGCGCGAGAGCTAGGGTGCGGCTGGGGAGAATATTCGCTGAAGACTGAGGTTGTGGACGTGCGCGTTGCCGGAACCACAGCAGATGTGACGATACGGGCTGATGTTGACTTCCACTATGCATCTTCTCCAGAAGTGGATTCCGGCGTCTACAACGTGATTCACAGGTTCAGGCTGGTGCGCACGGGCGATGATTGGCGAATCGTATCCATCGATAGCGACGACGAGGATTTCTTGCGCTTTAAGCACGAGGTCATGGGTAAGACCGGCAAGGGCCGGTCGGTGCGAGAGGCAGCTGATATTGCCAGACGAGAGCGTATCTCAGATCTTCGTCGGCTGGCCGATCAGCTGCGGGCAGTGGAGATTCGGCAGCCGACTACGCTAGATGAGGTAGGTGGCTTCAGCGCTCTCTCCATTGAGCCATTGGCAGCTGCTTCTTACTCGTACAGCGGCAGCAACGGCAGCAGCTACGCGCAGAGGTTCGCGCCTGCCAGCGCCCCAAGATGGTTCTACTACGTCAACGGCGGCAACTGCACGAACTTCGTGTCGCAGTGCGTGTGGGCTGCTTACGGCGGATACGTCTCCTCGAGCGATACCACCAGCAAGAACAACATCACCAACAAGGTTCGGATGGTGCCGAACGTCTGGCATGGCGGCACTGGCGGTGGAATGCCGAACTGGGAGTCCGTAACGAGTTTCTGGACATACGCCACCAACTCGACCAAGACACGCGGGCCCATGGCGACGGGCTACAACAACGGAGCCAAGTACACCGGAATCAACCCGGCGGATGTGCGCGTCGGCAACGTGCTGCAGGTCCGCAATGGCAGTAGCGGCAACTACGGCCACTCCGTCTACGTTTCGGTCGTCCGCACCGATCTCCAGGGCCCTATCTGGTGGGACTACATCTATGTCTGTCAGCATACGTCTGACTGGAAGAACCGTCTCGCGAGCAATCTCATCGCGAGTTGGGGAGGGTCCAACTGCAACATGCGCAGGCTGGTCTTCAGAGCTGGAACCTTCGACAAGTAGCGGACTGGAGGATCAAGTGAGCAACACTCGCCCAATGACACTACTGATCGTCACAACAGTCTTGGCCGTGATTCTCGCCGGCTGTTCGCCAGGTACGCAGGAAGCAGAGAGGACAGTCAAAGGAACCATCGACTTGCAGCCTGCAGAAGAGACGGCTGTGGTGAGCCAGCAGGAGCTCGCCTCTGCCAGAGGTATACTCATGCGTCACCTTGAGGCGCTCTCCAGTGGCGACACACGGGTACTGCTTGAAACCTCGCCTGAGTATCGGCACTACGTCTTCAGACAGCCCTCTTGGCCGGACCAGGCGCGGTCTTGGGCTCAGCTCAAGGTTGTCACCCTGGAAACGCCGGGCGAGTACCTGGATGACGAGGCCATGCGGCGGGTCTGCCGCGAAGCCTTGGGACGTGCGCCCTATCAAGTCGCGGTATTCCACGTGGTTGCTGACCGGCCATTCGCCACTACGGACGATCAAGAGATGGATCTGGATGTCGTGATGATACGCCCTTCGCCTGACAGCGGCTGGCTAGTTCACGATATGGGACGGTAGTGCACGGGTTCCTGTGATGTGGCGGCAGGGGCCTAACCTTGGGATGAGCTGACAGCCGGCAATGCCGGCTGTCAGCTCATCCCAAGACATGTTATACGAAAATAAGAATTGCAAAAGCTTTGAAACATATTGGACTCCCATGAGGAGTCTTAATGCAACAGATCCGCGTTCAAAGCTACTTTAGAAGCGGATATAATCGCTTCATGAATTACATCTCAAATATTACTCATATGAGTGAGTGGGACAGGCAGATTATCTTTGAAAGGATAAAGATAATCGAGTTCTTAGATGAATACGGCCCCGGATGCCAGTCAAGCCCACAAAGTTCTGTAAATGGTGTCCTCCTGAGATAAGAGTCATTCAGATGCCTATTGGGAGAAGGATCTTTTGCTTCCTTCCCTCAGGTTCGTGGAATGAAGGGAGAGAAGCGAGTCAGGATTGAAATCCATGGCGTGCTTGATTTACCCCTCCCGGGAGATCGACTGTTCAGTTGTCAATTTAAGAGGAAACTAAAGAGCAATGGTCTCCAGTTGGAGTTCGGTCTCCTCTCTGAGCTCCT
>JASEGR010000136.1 GCA_030017955.1 Candidatus Eisenbacteria bacterium | reverse complement strand
ATTCATCTCAAAACAGTTACAGCAACTACGGAACAAGTTAACCGGACACCAGTGGGACAGGCACCTATTTTCAATCGAGACATAGCGACAGACACCATTTTTTGCCTCGTAAATGGGCAGCAGCTACGAGCTCCCGGGCGAAAATAGGTGCCTGTCACTATTTTAAAATAGGTGCCAAAAATGGTGACTGTCACTATTTTCCGGTGGTAAGATAAGAAGGAAGAAGTTCAAAGAATGTCTCTCTGACTGGAGGATTGCAAGCGTGAGAATACTGATGTTCACTGGAAAAGGCGGCGTGGGCAAAACGACCGTGGCCGCCGCAACGGCCTGGAAGTGCGCGGCGCTTGGGAAGAAGACCGTCATCATGAGCACGGACACCGCCCACAGTCTCTCCGATTCCTTTGACACGCCGATTGGCGAAGACTTGACGAAGATCGGGAAGAATCTTTGGGGAATTGAAATCGACGTCCATGAGGAGCTCAAGAGAAACTGGGGAATCATTCAGTCCTTCATAATGGCAGTGTTGAAAAGGCGCGGGTTCGACGATGTCGTTGGTGATGAACTCTCTGTCCTCCCCGGGATGGAGGAACTTTTCAGTCTCCTGAAGATGAAGGAATTCCACTCAGCCGGGAAATATGACGTGCTCATCATCGACTGTGCGCCGACCGGCGGAACTGTGAGACTCTTGAGCTTCCCCGACATGGTCAGATGGTACATGGAGCGGGTTTTCAACATTAAGAGACAGGTCTTGCGGGTGGTCAGACCCGTTGTGAAGAAGATTTCAAAGCTCTCTCTTCCAATACCATCGAACCCGGTTGAGGAAATCTCCCATCTGCTTCCTCCGGATGAAGTCTTCTCCGCCGTGAGAGATCTCTACGAACGAATTCACGGAATGAAAGATATTCTTTCCGACGAAACTCAATGCTCAATAAGGCTTGTCATGAACGCAGAAAGGATGGTGGTGAAGGAAGCCCAGAGGTCGTACACATATCTCAACCTCTTCGGATTCTCAACCGATGCAGTCGTCGTGAATCGGATGCTTTCCCCGAAAGTGACCGACCATTTCTTCGATGAATGGAAAAAGACCCAAGACAAACTCATGAAGGAGATAAAGGAGCTTTTCGATCCACTCACAATACTCTCTGCCAAGCTCATTGACAGGGAAGTGGTCGGGAAGGAGCTCCTGATGATGCTGGCAGAGGACATTTACGGAGATGACGATCCCACAAGGCACTACCATGTGGGAAAAGTGATTGATGTTGTCGAAACCGACGGGAAGTTCTATCTCACCGTGAGGCTTCCGTTCACTGAGAAGAGCGATCTCGACGTCTGGGTAAAAGACGATGAGCTGATCATCAAGCTCCCAAACTACAGAAGAAACGTCCTTCTGCCGCGCGTCTTGAGCTCGCTTCAAGTTGAGGAAGCGAAACTTGCAGACGGAAAACTTACGGTCAAGTTTGGAGGTGGGGAAAATGAAAGGACTAAGAAAAGAAATTCTTGAGGGAAGCGTGCTGCGTGAGTTTCTGTCGGACTGTTTTCAGTCTGAGCCAGGAAAACACTTCTTGAATGCGGAGCGGGAATTTCTGCTTGGCATCAGGGCATTGGTTGACAAGAAGATTGAGCGCCTTGAGAAAGTTTCTCAGAAGGGGAAGGCGAAAAAAGTCACGGTGAAGTAACCCCTCACGCTGCCCTCTCCCCGAAGGGGAGAGGATAATGAGGTGCAGGCGAGCAGGAATCTCTGCTCCAGTCTTGCTCTCCCCACGGGGGAGAGGTTAGAGGTGAGGGGGCCGACAGGGAGGCGAGGAAACAAATTGGACTTCATCAAGGTCGTCGAGGGCAGGAGAAGCATAAGGAAGTTCCTCCCTGATCCCATTCCAAAGGAGGATCTGGAGGAGATTGTCAGAATCGGAACGCTGGCGCCGAGTGCAAGCAATATGCAAATGTGGCGTTTCCTGGTTGTCACGAACAAAGAGATCCTGAAGAAGATGGAAAACGTGATTCTGACCAAGGTTAATGAAATAGCATCATGGCCTGAATCAAAAAGTTCTCTTCCCCGCATTGAGGGCGCCAAGGTGTATGCAACCCACTTCGCGAAAGCTCCTTGCGGAATTGCGGTCTTTGGGGAACCCTATGGCTCGGCCATGGATGATGTGCTCGCCCTTCGCGGTCTTTCGCCGGAGGAAAGAGAGAGAGTAAGGCCGAGGCCGGACATGCAAAGCATCGGTGCCGCGATTCAAAACATGCTGCTTGCTTCACACGCCAAAGGCTATGGCACGGTCTGGATGACAGCTCCCTGCATAGCCGCCAGAGAGATTGAAGAAGTCCTCGGCGTGAAAGAGCCATGGAAGCTTGCTGCAGTCATTGCCATGGGAAAGCCTGATGAATCTCCGGCTCCGAAACCCAGGAAACCACTCCACGAGGTCCTGGAAATTATTGAATAAGGCCTTGATGCGAAATTTCGCGGAACCAAACGCCCCCTGCCGGTGTTTAGACTATTAAAGTTGGGAGTCTGAGACCGTCGGGGTTACCTGAAAAAGGAGGTTTTTCATGACAAGGAAGTTAGTGGTTTTTTCAAGTTTTCTTCTGCTCTTTCTGCTCATCTCAGCTCTTGCATCGGCGCAGTGCCCCTTGGCCCAAACGACTGGCCAGAAGGGCAAAGTCGCTGTTGAGATCAACAAGCAGGTAAGATGCTGCAATGTGCCTGGAACTTCGGCTTCTGGTTGCTCAAAGATGTGTGTTACGACCGGTATGCAGCACGGATGCTGCAATCCGGGGTGTTGTGGATTTCCTGGAATCGCCCGTTGCGCATCCCCGGGAATGGCTTGTCGCGTGACACATGCTGGCTATGGCGAACAGGATTTCACCAAGGTCTTGAGAATGGGGCCCGAAGGGCATGGCATAATGCCTTTTGACCTATTCTGTGAGGACGGCGGATATCTCGGAGTAATTCTGGATGAGCTTACGCCGCAGCTTCATGAATACTTTGATGTGCCTGATTCGCTGGGCGTACTGATCAAAGGCGTGCAAAAGGACTCTCCTGCAGAAAAAGCAGGGATTAAGGCTGGAGATGTAATTCTCTCTATAGATGGGAAAAAGGTTTCAGATGTTGCGCGAGCACAGCGTTTGATTAGAAAGCAGGATCCGGGAGACGAAGTCGTAGTCGCTGTCTCAAGGAAAGGTGTGAAGAAAGAGTTCAAGGTTAAACTTGGTGAAGCACCCTCGCCCTTCGAGAAGTCCATGGACAAGGTCAAAATCTTCAAACGCTCCGCGGGCGATTCACTTCTTACCAATTGGCCCGACCTTGGACCCGATATGAAGAAAGAGCTGAAGAATCTGAGGGAAGAGATAAACAAGCTCAAGGAGCAGATTAAGGATCTGAAATCGAAGAGTTAACTCCGTGTCAAGGTAGGATGAATCGAGTGGAGAAGTATTGAAGTCGGTTGCAGGTTGCTAGCCACCGCACGCTCAGCGTGCACCTCCGAAGAAACAGGGGAGCCCACATCAGCTCCCCTGTTTTGATTTCCGTGCCCCCCTCACCCTACCCTCTCCCCGTGGGGGAGAGGATTGAGGTGAGGCTAGCAAGAATCCCTACCCCTAGCCTGCTTTATGCATAAACTTACATGAACATGGTATCGAGTGCCACAAGTT
>JASEGR010000135.1 GCA_030017955.1 Candidatus Eisenbacteria bacterium | reverse complement strand
CGAAGACCAGCGCTTTGGCGTTGGCGGCGTGGAAGCGGGCACGCGCAAATCTTCAGCATCTCGGCATCGAACTGGCGACCGCCATTGTCCATCACGACCAAGACCCGGTGTATACCAGTCACGAGTGGTTGCGCCACGTTCGCTTGCAGGATCATGTCCGGGTGTCCTATGCGCTCAACGGAGCTCGGGACAACACCGAGATGGAATCCTTCAACAGTCACTTCAAAGAGGAGAATGCGTCGATCCTCTGGGACCAGAGGGATCTCATCGGTGTGATTCGAGTTGTCGAACGGGGCATGCTGTACTATAAGGATATCCGGCGTCACGCTTCCTTGGGGAATGTTTCGCCTGCTCAGTTCTTGAAACAACATGGCTTTCAGCCTCGATGAGGCGTTAGTATAAACTAGCCTTCAAAGTGGTTCGAAAAACGGGGCGCACCGCCGTTGTCAATCACGGCGGTGACAACTACCTGGGCGGTTCGGACATTGACAGGATGCTCATTGACAAGCTGATCATACCCGCGCTAGCGAAAGACTACAATTTCCCGGAACTTTCTCGCGCGAACAAGCGTTGGCGTGCCACCTTGGCCCGTTTGAAGAATCAGGCCGAAGCTGCGAAGATTCAACTGTCCCGTAGTGATTCCGCGTTCTTGGAATGTAAACTCGAACACGCAGAAGGCCAAAGCGTTGACTTCGAGTCCAAACTGACGCGGAATGCCCTTGTGGAAGTCGCAGAGCCTTTTGTCCTTCGTTCCGTCGACATCTGCAAGCGCGTCCTTCAAGAGAAGAACATGGCACCCAGCGCAATCGAGAAGGTCATTCTCGTTGGCGGCCCGACGCTCGCGCCTCACTTTCGGGAAATCCTGCGCGGGCAGTTGGGAATCCAACTCGACCATAGCGTTGACCCGTTGACAGTGGTTGCACGCGGCGCGGCAGTGTTTGCGGGAACTCAACGCATCGAAACGGCTGGCGCTCCAAAGGCCGTTGCCGGCCAGTTCGTCTTGGACCTGAAATACAAGCCGGTCGGCGCGGACGAAGACCCCACCGTGCGCGGCGAGGTACGCGCCGGGTCCGACTCCAGTGTCGAAGATTTCACGATAGAGTTTGTGAATCAGAAGACTCATTGGCGCAGCGGCAAGATTCCCCTCAGGACCGACGGCCGGTTCAAGTTGAACCTTCTGGCCGAAAAGGGCGGTCAGAACACATTCGGAATTGAACTGTTTGACGCGAGCGGGACAAAGCAAATTGTCCATCCCGACAGTCTGACTTACACCGTGGGCATGGCGATTTCCGAGCAGCCTTTCTGCAATGCTGTCGCCGTCGCCTTGGCTAACAATGAGAAGGAAGTCTTCTTCAAGAAGGGTGACGCCTATCCGGCGACACACAGCTACCGAGGCTTCAAGACGACGTACGCTCTCCGCAAGGGCGAAAGTGGCGATATGCTTCGCATTCCCGTCGTGGAGGGCAACGAGGAGAAGGCCGACTGGAACCGCAAACTTGGTGAACTCGTTATCGTGGGAGCACAGATCCGGCGTGACGTACCGGTGGGAAGCGATATCGAAGTCACTTTGCACGCGAAAGGTCCTGGTTCTCTGCTTGCCAAGGCATATCTCCCGTTGCTCGACGAGGAGTTCGAGGCGGTCATTGACTACAACACCAAGGACCCGGAAAGACGCCTGCTTCAGGAGCAGTACGACGCGGAAGCCAAGAGACTTGAAGACCTTGCCGACAAGGCAAGCGAAGCCGACGACAACGCCAATGCGCTGCTTGAGAAAGTGCCGGACATGGAGGAAGTGAGCGCGCTTCTTGAAGCGGCGAAGGGCGACCCGGATTCCGCCAACAAGGCGGAGAAGCGCCTCTTGGAACTTCGGATTCAACTGGACAAGGCAGAGGATTTGCTGAAATGGCCGGCTCTCGTGACAGAGGCAAAGAAGGCGCTGGACGAGTTGGACACTCTTATCGAACAGCACGGCAACAACGACCATCGGGAACGGGCCGAAAAGCTCCGAGAGCAGATTGACGAACTGGTCGAACAGAAGCGCTCGGAGCCGTTGCGGAAGAAGATGGAACAGCTTGCTGACGTCCATCGGGAGATTCTCTTTGACCAGCCGGGCTTCTGGCTCGGATTCTTCAACTACCTTCTTCACGAACGGGCCAAGATGAGCGACCAGCAGAGCGCGGAGCGACTCATCAATCAAGGCCGGCAGTGCATCAATGGCGGCAATGTGCAGGGCTTGCGCAATGTGGTTGCGCAACTGCTCGGCCTGTTGCCGCGCGACGTCGCCGAGACCATTCAAAGGGGTTACCAATCCGGCGTTCTGAAGTAGGAGGAACCATGATCGAAACAAACGCACGAACCGCCGTCGCCGATCCGCTGTCGGAATCGGTTCGCCGCTTGCGCGGCAGTATGCCCGCAGAGCGTATTTACCTTTTCGGCTCCCGCGCCCGCGGTGAGGCCACAGAGGAGAGCGACTTCGACTTCCTTGTCGTCGTTCAAGATTCGCCGCTGCCGCGCTACAAGCGGGAGCAGCAGGCATTCCGTGCCCTGTGCGACATTGGAATTGCCAAGGACGTGCTCGTTTTCACGCGAAGGGAGTTTGAGAAGGGATTGGCTGTCGTGACATCCCTGCCCGCTACCGTCGCGCGCGAAGGGAGGCTGATCTATGGCGGATGAAAAGAGCCAGGAGGTGCAGGCTTGGCTTGCGAAGGCGGATAACGACCTGCGAGGCGCGGAGGTTGACTTGGCAGCCGATCCGCCATTGGTTGAAGACGCGCTGTTCCACTGCCAGCAGGCGGCAGAGAAGGCCATGAAAGCCTTTCTGACAGCACACGATACCACCTTCCGCAAGACGCATGATCTCGACGAACTGGCGTCCGCTTGTGAGCAGATTGACGCTTCCTTGAGAGACGCCCTCAATCCTACCCGCGACCTGACGGTCTTTGCCTGGGAATTCCGTTACCCCGGTTCAGACGAAGCGCCCCCGGAGGCCGAGGCCCATGATTCCCTGATTCTGGCCCGGTCCGCCGTGGACGCCATCCGGGAACGGTTGCTGAAGATCATCTGAACCAAGTCGAAGCATGAGGCCTGGAAGACTGAGGAATGACACCGGAAGGCCAATCAAGCGAGAAGCCGGAGGAGCTTCGGGCACCCGAAGTGGTCAGACCCTTGGCCGCGAGACAGGATGCCCAGCGACGGGATAAAGACGCTCAGAAGGTCCCCGCCGCAAAACGTCAGCAAGAACCCCCCGTCGAAAGTGCGTATTCCGCGATGATCCGGACACTGAATCCGCGATCATTCCGGACACCGAATCCGGGACGTGTCCGGACAGTGAATCCGGGACGATACCGGACAGTTTTGGGGCTTGACCGGAATGGGGACCGGCAGGATTCCGGAATGGGAAGCGGAGAAGAGTAGCGACGCTGGATAACTGAGACGTATCGTTTCGCCTTTCTACAACAGAAAGGAGAGACGAATGTCCAGAAAGCAGTTGTCCATGCGTAAGATCAGTGAAGTAGCGAGGCTGAATGCCTCGGGGTTGAGCATCCGGCAGATTGCGCGCAGTTGTAATGTGGCGCGCAGCACGGTGGCCGAATACCTGGAGCGGCTGGAGGCCAGCGGACTTGGGTGGCCTCTGCCACCGGAACTGACGGAAGAGGAATTGGAGGTCCGGCTCTTCCGGCAGGCCCAGACGCGCG
>JASEGR010000134.1 GCA_030017955.1 Candidatus Eisenbacteria bacterium | reverse complement strand
CACGCTTGAATGCGAGCTCATCGACCGGCGTCGTTTCCGAAACCAAGCCGAGGCGCGGATGGCTATATTCGACTTCATCGAGGGCTGGTACAATCCGCATCGTCGTCACTCTGGAATTGAGTATGAATCACCCGTGAATTACGAAAAGAGGCTCGGAAGCCAGACCACGAGGAAAAACCAGAAAAATGACTTTCACACAGGCTCCGAGAGCCACGATCTCAGTCCGGCATGACCTGGAGGACCCGGGTTTTCACACCCCAGGTGGCATCCGCCGTCGGGGAGAAAACCCAAAAAGTCAACCGTCCACCGAAACGGGGTAACTCCACGAATGGGACTGTCTATTTCGGTGGAGACTTTGGTGCTGTGCCCGGCAACGAACGTTGGTACCTTGCGGGCTTTCAAGACCCCACTTCGGTTGAGCCGGAGGTTCATGTTAAGCCAGTAGAGGAGAGGATGTTCCTCACGAGCTATCCCAACCCATTCAGTGGAACCGCGACAATAGAGTATGCGCTGCCCACAGAGTCTCACGTGATCTTGAGAGTTTACGATGTTGCGGGCAGGCAAATTGCTGAGCTCGTGAATGGTAAAGGGAAGGCCGGGAGGAATAGGGTTGACTGGGCCGGCATTGACAAGAAAGGCGCGAATGTTCCTTCTGGCATCTACTTTTTCGAGTTGAAGATTGGGGAGAGGACGTTCACAAGGAAGATGATACTGACGAGATGAGTTTTTGTTCTTCGAGATGTAATAGCCACTATTCCACGCATTGATCTGAAGTGAAACACGGAGCAGTGCTTTTTGTGGTGGGGGTGCTGTTGGGCTACAAGGGGCTTTTTCCGAGTCGTTCCATCATTCTTCTTGAGAGAGTCGAAAACGTATCTTTGAGCTCCCGGCCGTCTATATCCACCGTCATTTCAACGGGCCATTTCTCTATCTCATCAGGAAAATCTGCCGTCTTTTGCATCGCGATTGCAAGCCAGTAGAGGTCGAAGCCAGGGTCTTTCTTCTGGGCAAGCTCGCTGAGGTTCCAGACATCTTCATTCTTCAGAATAAGAAACAAGTCCACGGCATCCCTGGGCTCCACTCTTCCGAAGAAGGCAAGCATCTTATCGGTTACGAGGTCCCTGTAATCGTTCACCTTGATCCCCAGATCTGATTCCAGCGGTTGCTCGAATCTGAACGGCGAGTCATAGGCTAGCTGAACTCTTGTGCTTTCGCCAGTTTTTTCCATTTCAAGTTCGACAAAAGACTCGAATCGTCTAACAACGCCGACGGAGAACTCCTTCTTCAATTCTTCTTCCAGGACCCAGGAGAAAGGCACAATCAGCCCCTTTTCCGCCGTGAAGAGATCAAGGTCGAATGACTTTCTGTGTCCGAGATAGAATTCTGCAAGGGCGGTTCCACCCGTGAGGTAGAAATGCTGCGAATCCGGGACGGAACGGAAAGAAAAGATGACTGCTTTCTGCAAGTCGGTCAGAATTCCCTTACCCTTGAGCGGCAAAGTAACCCTCCCACAATCTCCTGATGTGTGTTGGAAGACCCAGCTCCGGCAGCATGGCTCTTATCTCCTGCCAGTCAAGGCGGGCTACGTCCTCCGCTCTTCCATGCGTCAAAACTTGCTTGATATACCACTTCTTCTGGAACGGGTCACGCAAGTCAAGTTCATTCTTGGACCATACTATGTATCTTTTGGGACGCAACCTCGGCCTCCGAGTCACAAGCGAACAGTGTGCAGACAGAGAAGAAGACGGTCTATCATTTCAGGATTAGAACAGCTCCTTATGGCCGCCGGTAGTGGTCGGCAGAAAGGAGCACACTGACGTGGGGAATGGAAGCAGGAAACTGGGTTAAGAGTCAAGAGTTTGTTGCGAGAATGTGGAGCCCGTTGGTGAGGATGTTCCCTACTGCTGGATAAGGTCAGGTTGAGGACGACGAGCGGGGTTTGCGTTTTTCGAGGAAAGCTCCGTTGTCATGCAGGGCGCTGATGTTCCTTCGGGCATCTACTTTTTCAAGTACTTTTTATTTTTGAGGCAACGAACCCATTTCGAATACTTTTATTATGAGTCAATTCGAAAACTTGACAAACGCAGATGCTGTGATAAACTGTTATGAACATTTGCTCATAACCTTGGGGGTCAGAGTGCGGCCAAAGAAGACCAGATGGGTCAAGTGTTTGCCCGTCGAGCGCTGTTTCAAACCTCGCTGTAAACCTCTGTCAAAATTGGAGGTGGTGTCCTTGTCCATTGATGAATTTGAGGCAATAAGACTCTCTTGCCTTGAGGGACACACACAAGAGAAAGCAGCGAAAAGGATGAAAATCTCCCGGCCGACTTTCTCGCGAATTGAGGCGTCGGCTCATAAGAAGATTGCTGATGCCTTGGTCAACATCAAGGCAATAAGGATTGAAGGAGGCACTTGTAAGGTAATCAGAAGGAGAAAAGTGTGAGGGAGTGGAGAAAGTTTCTGTACATCGCCGCAATATTCCTGGCCTGCTTCTATCTCCCCGTAGAGAACGTCCGATTCAGTAATGCCGTCTTTGAGGCGCTTGCCCTGGTCAAATGGTACGCCCGAGAGCATGTCCTTCTGTGCTTGGTGCCGGCCTTCTTTATTGCTGGAGCCATCTCGGTCTTTGTCAGCCAAGCATCCGTGATGAAATATTTTGGCGCGAAGGCGAACAGATTTCTTTCGTATAGCGTAGCGTCGGTTTCGGGAACGATACTGGCAGTATGTTCCTGCACGGTGTTGCCTTTGTTTTCCAGCATCTACAAAAGAGGTGCAGGCCTCGGTCCTGCCATAGCGTTCCTCTTTTCAGGCCCTGCAATAAACGTGCTCGCGATTGTCCTCACGGCACGCGTCCTTGGCTGGCAGCTCGGGTTGGCGAGGGCACTCGGCGCGATCTTATTCAGCGTCGTCATTGGCCTGTCGATGCATCTGTTTTTCTTGCGGGAAGAAAGAGCCCGCCATGCAAATGGCGAGCTCGTCGTGGGTGATATGAAAGAATCGCGTCCTTTGTGGCGGACGGTACTCTATTTTGCCTCGCTCGTAGGAATTCTTGTTTTTGCCAACTGGGGAAAACCTCTCGAGGGCGACCAGGGATTATGGAGTCTGATTTATCAGTGTAAGTGGTGGATTGCAGGATTCTCGTTTTTGGGTCTGATCTTCATGCTGAGTACCTGGTTCAAGAAAGACGAGCTTAGGGAATGGACGCAGGCGACATGGGGGTTCACGCTGCAGATTCTGCCTCTCTTGCTGGCAGGAGTATTGGTATCTGGTTTTCTATTGGGCAGAGTCGGCCACGAAGGCATTATTCCTCCACGTTTTGTCATCGCTCTTGTAGGTGGGAATTCGTTGTTCTCGAATTTCTTCTCGTCTATTGTCGCGGCATTCATGTATTTTGCCACATTAACCGAGGTACCCATTCTGCAGGGTCTGATGAATTCCGGCATGGGTAAAGGACCGGCCCTTGCATTACTGCTCGCCGGTCCGGCCTTAAGTCTACCGAGCATGCTCGTATTAAGAAGTGTCGTGGGGACAAAGAAGACGGTTGTCTATGTCAGCTTAGTCGTGGTGTTCTCAACGATAGCAGGGATGATTTTTGGCTGGATCACGAGCTGAGGAGGACAAAGATGAAAATAGAAATCCTGGGAACTGGCTGTCCTAACCTGCTTTATGCATAAACTTGCATGAACGTGGTATCGAGCGCCATAAATT
>JASEGR010000133.1:228-3770 GCA_030017955.1 Candidatus Eisenbacteria bacterium | reverse complement strand
CGGCGGTCATGACAGGATCGCCAAACACCTGGGTCCAGTCCGCGAACCCCAGGTTTAATGCAGAGTTGATTGTTATGTGGAGAGGAGTGTCTCGGGAGCCGACAATAACGCAGTTGTTTCAATGAAGTAAGATCGTCTTGCACCTTTATCGACTCCGCATAATAATGACGTCTTTCTGGTTTTAAATTCAGATCAAAGGAGGACGTCATGTTTGAAGAGTTTTTCGCTTGCCCAATACGGATTCAAGAGCTGCGCAACGGTCCGAGTGGCCCCTTACTTGAAGGGTTCACTGAGGAGCTATGCCAAGCGGGCTACGCCGAGATAACCGCCCGCAGGCACATCCGAGCGGCGGAACATCTCATTTATTGGACAGACAGCGAAGGCATTCCCATTTCCAATTTGACCGAGAAGTTTATAGAGCGTTTCGACCGCCACCTGGATCGATGCCAATGCCCGCGTTACGGCCACACTCACCGGTTGGACTTACTCAATGGTGCGCGCCTGTTCCTAAAACATCTGCGAGGTGCTTGCGTAATCGCCGCCTCCGTTGTTGAATCAACAGCTCAAGATCCAATTCTGCTCACTGCCTTCTGTCAATGGATGCGCCAACAACGGGGAACTTGTGATCCTACCCTTTACAACTACAGCCTTTCGATTCGGGACTTACTGAGACGTCTTGGAGAGGATCCATGCAGATTTGACGCTAAGGGTTTGCGACAGTTTGTCCTGGAAAAAAGTCAACAGTGTGGGTGGGCGGCAGCGAAAACGTGTACGACGGCGCTGCGCATGTTTCTTCGCTTTCTCATCGCTGAAGGCAAGTGTGTTGCAGACTTGGGTGAAGCCATTCCGGTTTTGGCCCATTGGCGTCTTTCCTCATCGCTGCCACGGTACCTCCAACCGGAAGAAATGGAGCGCATCATCTCTTCTTGTGGTCCAACACCGGTTGGCAGGCGAGATCGTGCGATTCTACTTCTTCTCTCACGCCTGGGACTGCGGGCGGGCGATATCGTCCAGCTTCGTTTAGGCGATATCGATTGGGAAGGAGCCGGGATTCACGTATCTGGAAAAGGACGTCGCCAGGCTCGGCTGCCTCTGACCCAGGAGGTTGGACATGCGTTAGTGGCCTACCTGCAAGACGATCGGCCTCGAACCGACACCGATGTCCTGTTTATCCGCTCCCGCGCTCCTTTTCGCGCCTTCACGTCCCATTGCGCCATCTCGGTCATCGTCACTCGGGCGATGCACCGAGCGGGGGTCACTTGCCAGAGCCGCGGTGCGGCCCATGTTCTTCGACATTCTGCAGCAACCTCCATGTTGCGGCAAGGGGCATCGCTGCAGGACATTGCGACCATCCTTCGGCACCGTTCCATCGAGACTACGCAGATCTACGCCAAAGTAGACGTGACTACGCTGCGGCAGATTGCTCAACCCTGGCCGGAGGTGCAGCCATGTTAGCTCAAGCTGTGGAGTCATATTTGGCCGTGCGCCGTGCTTGCGGATTCGACCTCAAATCCCAAGGCAATCTTTTACGAAGTTTCGTCATCTTCTCAGAGGCAAGAGGCAAACGCCACGTTTGCCCTGAAACCGCCATCGAGTGGGCCGGATTGGCACGATCGGTTCATCAACGCGCCCGCCGGCTTGGTCAAGTGATTCGATTCACCCAGTACGTCCGTGCCGAGGATCCATCCCATCAACTGCCGCAGGCGGTCTTTGGTAGCGAGAGGAGGCCACGGCCCATCCCGTACATCTTTTCCCAAGACGACATCCAGCGTCTCATACAAGCAGCATCTCAGACTGGTTACCGTTCTTTGCGTCGACAGACCTACCGCACACTGTTCGCTCTGCTGGCATGCACCGGACTGCGTGTGTCCGAAGCAATCCGGCTGCGCTTTGAGGACATCACCCCAGATGGTCTGGTGATTCGGTGTTCCAAATTTCGTAAAAGTCGCCTTGTACCCTTGCATGAAACTGCCAAAGCTGGAATCGAACGTTATCTCGAACGTCGCCGCCCCTATGCCCCTTTCGATGACCACATATTCGTTTCGTTGCGAAGAAAACCGTTGCTTCTGGGTGATGTTGAGACCGCATTCCAGACTGCGGTTGACAAGATCGGCCTGCCGCGAGGACCAGGACTACCGCGCCCCACACCTCACTCGTTGCGCCATACCTTCGCCGTGAGGGCATTGGAAGCCTGCCCGGATGGCCGCGATCGCATTACGAAACATATGGTGGCGCTCTCGACTTATCTTGGTCACGGCAAAGTTTCCGATACCTACTGGTATCTGGAAACAACGCCTGATCTGATGAAAAAAATCGCAGACCGTTGCGAAAACTTCTTCACGGGAGGGCGGCCATGACTCTGATCGCATCGCACATTATGTCCTTTTTGCAGCAACGCCTGCCCGTCGAACGCCGCGCCAGCGACGACACCTGTGAGTCCTATGCATACGCTTTCAAGCTCCTCTTTGAATACGCCAGTAACTGTCTCAAGGTTACGCCATCCGAATTGTATCTGGAGCAGCTCGATGCACCGCTGATTGTAAACTTCCTGAACTATTTGGAAACGGTGCGCGGGAATGGACCGAATTCCAGAAACATTCGACTGGCCGCCATTAAATCGTTTATGCACTTTATGGAATATCGTGTGCCGACGGCCTTAGAGCAGATCCGGCGTATCTTAGCGATTCCGGCAAAGAAAGCCGATACACGCCTTGTCAGGCACCTCACGGTTGAAGAGATGCAGGCCATCCTGGATGCGCCTGAACCAAACAATCGAGACGGCATCCGGGATCGCGCCATGCTTCACCTCTGCTTCGCCGGAGGATTACGCGTCTCGGAACTGATCGGACTGCTACTTGACCATCTGAATCTTCAACCGCATGCCAGCGTTCTCGTCCACGGTAAGGGCCGAAGGGAACGGTGCCTGCCTTTGTGGAAGGAAACGACATCGGCGCTGCGGGCATGGTTGGCGGTCAGGGGCACGGTCTTGGCGCCGGAACTGTTTCTCAACGCCCGTGGTGAATCTATGACCCGTTCCGGCTTCGAATACATTCTACGTAAGCACGCTCACACCGCCGCAAAGCGTTGTCCTTCTCTATCCACGAAACGCGTTTCGCCGCATGTACTACGACATACCTGCGCACTAACGGTCCTGCAGGCCACCAATGATCTCCGAAAAGTCGCTCTCTGGCTCGGACATGCGAACATGCAAACGACTGAAATGTACACACGCGCCGATCCTTCGGTAAAGCTGGAGGCTCTAGAGTCTGTTGTCGCTCCAAAACTGCGCTCTGGGCGTTTCAAGGCAACCGACAAACTGATCGCGTCGTTGCATGCCGGGTCTTTTATGCGGAGTAAAAAGAGGTCAGCATGACAGGTTGGCGGGGTCCGCGAAGAGCGGACTCCGCATAACAATCAACTCTGCATTAAATCGAGCCTTCCGTGATTGGGGAACCCTCCTGAACAACGACAATACCCTTGCCTCGGCCATGATCGATCGCCTCGTTCACCATGGAGTGCTGGTACAAATCAAAGGAGAAAGC
>JASEGR010000133.1:0-218 GCA_030017955.1 Candidatus Eisenbacteria bacterium | reverse complement strand
GCTGCTCCGGCAACGGGACGCATTCTTCCGTCTCGTCTCCTCGGCAGCTTCTTCCTACATGTATGCCCTCCCTCCACTTTTTCCACCATGGAGGGTCCATTCAAATCGGTGATAGGGGGGGAAGGTGGCGTCGGCGGTAACATTTATACTTTAGATGGCCACAATATCGATTGTACCCGTAAATAAAGAGGTATGATGAAGACATGGCTATGAGGTGA
>JASEGR010000132.1 GCA_030017955.1 Candidatus Eisenbacteria bacterium | reverse complement strand
GAAAAAACGGGAATTCTAATTGTCGCCAACGGGAAAAACAATTGACGTTCAACAGGCGGATTCACAAAGCGGGCAACAGACTGGCCAAGCTCCAAGTTGCAGCCAATCCCCAGAGGTTCGCTGAA
Organism: Candidatus Eisenbacteria bacterium; assembly: GCA_030017955.1. Taxonomy (NCBI): domain Bacteria; phylum Candidatus Eiseniibacteriota; species Candidatus Eiseniibacteriota bacterium. The sequence continues at coordinate 3,971 of JASEGR010000132.1, read as the reverse complement.
ATTGCTGTTCAGATTCAGTTCCATGCGATTGAAAGCGGGGAACTGAACGCCCCGGAATTTCTCCTTGGTGAAGACATAATCAAAGAAAACCGATGTCTGATGCTTAAAGGTGGCGAAGAAATAGTGGACCAGCCACTCGTCTTTCCGAATGCCATCATAATTCCAGACTCTGCCAATCTCGACACCGGAACCGATGTTATCGAGAAAACGCGATTTAGGATAGGACCTCACCTGTATTCCTGATTCCACTTCGCGCAGGTTATTGCGGGTGATATAGCCGTTATCGGCTCTGAAAGACGGGCTTAGTTCGACGTACGCAATGCTCGCACCCACGTGCTTCGAGCTGCGTCTCATTCCAGCAAAGCAGGAATTTCCCCGATACCTCTCCCCGTCAAATGCAGCAGTGTGCCTGTTCTTGTCGAAATAGATTGAGCTGATGTCTGCAGTCAACATGGTGTCGCGGGGCTCCTCTGTGTGACTAAACAGGGCCTCCCAGTCGAAATGATAGTTCTTCAGGAATGCAATGCTGCCGTCAACTCCAAAGATGGAACCGGCTCCGTCGCCTTCCCTGCGCCGGTCAATCAGAATGCCTCCGGCATACGAGTTCTCACGAAGTGTCTGCCTTATTCTCAGGACGTTGGACGTGCTCTTTCCGATAGAAGGGATAACCGCACTTCTTTCCTCAAAAGGTATTATGACCGGGGAATGCTGATCATAGGCCGCGAGGTATGCGATATCGGTCTTCTTTATTCGTCCGGTAAGTTTTGCAGCCGCCAGGGGATCATTAATAGACCGGCTATAGAAAGCACTATTCCTCAGACTGAACATATCGCTCCCTTCCTGAAAGAACGGCCTTCTTTCGGAGTAGAAGAGGGCAAATGTGGTATTCACATCTATCTGAGCCGGGTCGGACTCGACCTGGCTGAAATCAGGTTTGTAGGTGGCTTCCGCAGTCATGCTCGTTGTGACGAAATAGCGAACCCCTACACCCGCTCTGCCAGTTGGGTCAGCATTTCTAAGACCGGAACCTGGAACGGACGGGTCCCTGAGAGACGCAAACTGAAAACCTGTAGCGAATGGAAGAAGCTCGATTCCGGCACCTGGCTTCACATTCCTGATCCCGGTCAGTGTGCCGAATTGGCACATCCAACATGCGACATTGTTGTCGATGTAAGCCCAGGAATAAGTACTTCTGCTCTGCCGGGGGTGAGTTCTCCAGAATGTTGCTTTCCAGGTCTGCTCCGTCTTATTGGGAAAGCGAAGGCTGCTGAACGGAAGCGCTACCTCTACCTGATATCCCTTGTCGGTGATCTTGCCCTTGGACTGGAAAATAATGTCAAAGCTCATATCTTCGCCCGTCATGGTCTGGACTCCATCTCCCTGGATGCCGATGGGATTCACAAAAAGCTCATATCCGATAACCGCATCCCCAAAAGTGTCCAGAATCACGCCGATGTAATCGTCCTGCCAGATTTCATCCCTGTTTCGAAGTGAGCAACGGATGGAATTCGGGTTGGTGTCGTAGGCGATGAAAGCCATATAGAGATAGGTGTTGTCGTAGGCAACAAGCACTTCAGTATCCACGGGAGGCTTGGCCTTGTTGTCGGGGAAATTCTCTGTGAAATTCGATGCTCGTGCAACACTCTGCCAACCCGGATCGTCAAGCTCCCCATCGATTTGTATGGGTGTCGAGACTCGAGGTATTGTAAGAGACGGCTTTACGTTGGGTACAAATTCTTCACCATCTGCAAGAGAATCAGAATGGAGAACGAGCAAGACCGACAGACTTACGAGACAAACGGCGAGGCATACTCTCAGATTGGTCATAGTAATCCTAGTACGAGAATGAGAGGCGAAGGGTTCCAATATATTTAGTTTCAGCCAAGCTCAGGCGCGATATTCCCAGGACAAAATTTCCTACTGCTGGCCATAAGTTGATGCAGGACCCGAATCGTTTCTGCGCTCTCACCCAAAGGAGTGACAAGAAACGGCAAGCCGGATGTCAAGTCCACCTGCTAAATTGTGGAAAACGCGTTCCTTCAGCACGTATGGGATGCAAGTTCTTCTGCTTTAGCCCCACTTGCCCTTGGAGATATGACTCTGAATCTCCGCCTTCACCATCTGGGATATCGTATGCGCATGTTGAGACGCGGCAGTGAAAAGCGCTATACAGGGTGGATCCAGAGCATCGTCAATACCCTTCTTGCTGATCTCCGACACGTGTTCAAGAAAAGATGCAAGCTTCATGTGCAGCGAGTTTGTGAGTCTTGAACGATCTATGAGTTTTGCCTCATCTGCTGTCAGCTTAGCGAATTTCTCCTTCGGCGCGCCGCACTTGGGACATTTCTCCGGCGCTTCATTCCCATCGTAAATGAATCCGCATACACCACATCTCCATTTCATTCAGAAAACACCTCCTTTCTGCTTCGTCCAACCTCTTAAGACTGTGTATTATTCCAAGTTTTGTTCGCGACTGTCAAGTGTCGCCGGGAGGCTGTCAGTTAAAATTCAAAACCGGACTACTTAAAGCTGAAAACCGGACTCTGGTCTTGAGGGATAGAATCCTCCTTCAAAAGAGGGTTGGCTCACAGGAGACAGAGGATTTGTGAGACAGGACAGGTCTTCCTTGCCGCTGTAACTCTGCTTAAGTCTTTATGTTGCACCGGGCTTCGAGCTCCCGGGCCATCTGGGCTCCGAACTCATGGCATTTCATGAGCGCTTCGTTATCCGGGACGAAACGCGCCTTGATTCCTTCGCCAATCACTTCGACTTTCATCTCTTTGAGGATGTCGCTCACCTGCTTGACCGCTTCACCTCCCCATCCGAAAGAACCGAAGGCAACGCCAATGAGGTTTTGAGGCCTCAGCCCCTTGAGGTAAGTGAGTACATCGGCAATTCTTGGAAGCATCTGATTGTTGAGGGTGGATGTGCCCACCAGAAATGCTCCTGCATCCAATAGCTCCAGGGCGACTTCACTCCGGTCGCTTGCGCCCAGCGGCAATGTCTTCACGCTTACTCCCTCGGACGCGAGTCCGTCACCGATTGCACGCGCCATTAGCGCTGTGCTTCCCCACATTGTGTCATAGACTATCACCGCTTTGTTTGTGAAGGACTGAGCAGCCCACTTGGAATACCAGTCCAGAATCCTCTTCAAGTCTTTTCGCCAAACCGGGCCGTGGGCCGCGGCAATCGTTCTAATCGGAAGACCCAGACCCTTCACGTTCTCCAGAAGTTTGGTGACAAGTGGGGAATAGAGCAGAAGGATGTTGGCGTAGTACTTCGAAGCTTCGTACCTGAGAACGTCCTCGGCTATCAGGTCATCGAACATCTCGGAAGATGCGAGGTGCATGCCAAAGGCATCCTGAGAAAACAGCACTTGCTCATCCGCGAGATAGGTGAACATGCTCTCCGGCCAGTGAAGCATGGGCGTCTCAATGAACCGCAGGGTCATGTTTCCGAGACTCATGGTTTCCCCATCCTTGACCGGTGTGATTTCGTACGCTGTATGAAAATGCTCCCCAAGAGCTTTGACCCCTTTCGTGGATGCAAATACCTTTTCGGGCTTTGCGATTTCTATTATCTCCGGCAGGCACCCCGAATGGTCCATCTCAGCGTGGCCTGAGATGACATAGTCAATGTCGCCCGGATCAACCACAGATTTGATGCGGGAGAGGAATTCATCCTTGAAAGGTTTCTTGACCGTATCTATTAGAGTGATTTTGTCCGCAAGAATCAGATACGAGTTGTATGTGCTGCCCCGGTTGGTTGAATAACCGTGAAAATCCCTGAGAGCCCAGTCAATGGCTCCCACCCAGTAGATTCGGTCACTTATCTTCAAGGCATTGAAAGGCTGTGTTTCGCGTGTCATCCCGTATTCCCTCCTCCGCCCGATTCTAGCACAAAATAGGGACAGGCACCACTGGTGTCCGATTAGAAGTCCAAGAATAGCTGGAGGTTACGGGGATGTCTTT
>JASEGR010000131.1 GCA_030017955.1 Candidatus Eisenbacteria bacterium | reverse complement strand
CTTGGGACCTTCTCCAGCCCCAGGATGCGATGAGCCGACATCGAGGTGCCAAACCGCGGCGTCGATATGAACTCTCGGCCGCGATCAGCCTGTTATCCCCGGCGTACCTTTTGTCCGTTGAGCGATGGCGCTACCACTAGCAACCACCGGATCACTATGTCCTACTTTCGTATCTGCTCGACTTGTGGGTCTCGCAGTTAAGCTCCCTATCTGCCATTGCGCTCCGCGCATGATTGCTAACCATGCTGAGGGAACCTTCGAACTCCTCCGTTACTGTTTGGGAGGAAACCGCCCCAGTCAAACTGACCCTCTAGCACTGTTCCCCACCCGGATTCACGGGTCGGGGTTAGACGTCCGCCTTATCAAGACTGGTATTTCACTGTTGACTCCATCCGCCCTGACGAGCGGACTTCAGAGTCTCCCAGCTATGCTACACATGATAAACCAAACGCCAATGCCTGATTACAGTAAAGGTGCACAGGGTCTTTCCGTCCTGCTGCGGGCATCCGGCATTTTCACCGGAACTACAACTTCACCGAGATCCTCGTTGAGACAGCGCTCCCAGCGTTACACGATTCGTGCAGGTCGGAACTTACCCGACAAGGAATTTCGCTACCTTAGGACCGTTATAGTTACGGCCGACATTCACCAGGGCTTCAGCTCGGAGCGTCCTCCGCCTTGCGGCGGAATGACCCCTTGCTTTGACTTTCTGGCATTGGTCACGTGTCACACTCTATACATCCTCTTTCGAGTTCGCAGAGTGCTGTGTTTTTGTTAAACAGTCGCAGGAGCCCTTTCACTGCGCCTTCCAGCAGCTTATTCAACCCGAAAGCCAAACTCACCGCCAGAAGGACCCCTTCTTCCGAAGTTACGGGGCTAGATTGCCGAGTTCCTTAACGAGGTTTCTCTCGCGCGCCTTGGTATATTCTACCTTCCCACCTGTGTCGGTTTTGGTACGGTTGCCCCTCTGACTTGCTAGGAGCTTTTCTCGGCAGCATGGCATCGGTCAATCCACCTCACCCGAAGGATTGGCGTCCCGTCGCTCTTCGGGGATAGCGCCCTGGCGGATTTGCCTGCCAAGGCCCCCTACAAGTTTAGACCGTCACTTCCGATCGACGGCCGACCTAGCCTCCTGCGTTACTCCATCGCTCAGACGTCAGAAAGGCAGTACAGGAATATTAAACCTGTTACCCATCGCCTACGCCTTTCGGCCTCGGTTTAGGGGCCGACTAACCCTGGGCGGACGAACCTTCCCCAGGAAACCTTGGGATTTCGGCGGCAGGGATTCTCACCCTGCTTTTCGTTACTCATGTCCGCATCATCACTTCCGTGCTGTCCACTGCTTACGCCCCGGCAAAAACCGGGGACCCTTCCGGGCCCGCTTCAACCGGCACGGAACGCGTCTCCTACCCCTTGCATCCCGGCGAACCGGAACGCAAAGCCGCAGCTTCGGCAGCTGATTTAAGTCCCGATCATTTTCGGCGCGGAACCACTCGACTAGTCAGCTGTTACGCACTGTTTAAATGATGGCTGCCTCTAAGCCAACATCCTAGCTGTCTTAGCAGTCCCACATCCTTACACACTGAACCAGCGTTTCGGGGCCTTAGCTGGCGGTCTGGGCTGTTGCCCTCTCGACTATGAAGCTTATCCCCCACAGTCTGACTCCACGTGCAATCGGAACGGTATTCGGAGTTTGAATGGCGTCAGTATCCCGGTAAGGACCATCATCCAATCAGTGCTCTACCCCCGTTCCAGACATTCACGCAGGCTAGCCCTAAAGCTATTTCGGAGAGAACCAGCTATCACCCAGTTTGATAAGTCTTTCGCTCCTACCCACAGCTCATCGAAGACCTTTTCAACGGTCACTCGTTCGGCCCTCCACCTCCTGTTACGGAGGATTCAGCCTGGCCATGGGTAGCTCACTGGGCTTCGGGTCTGCAGCATACGACTCTGTTCGCGCGTTTCGCGCTCGCTTTCGCTTCGGTTACTCCGTTTCATCGGATTAGCCTGGCCGCATACCGCAAGTCGCGGACTCATTATGCAAAAGGCAAACGGTCATCCCGATTCTCTTGCGAGGTCGAGACTCCCATAGCTTGTAAGCGCGCAATTGCAGGTACTATTTCACTCCCCGACAGGGGTTCTTTTCACCTTTCCCTCGCGGTACTAGTTCACTATCGGTCATCAGCGAGTATTTAGCCTTGGGGGGCGGTCCCCCCGGATTCAGACAGGGTTTCACGTGTCCCGTCCTACTTGGGATACCTCTAGGCTGCCTCAAGGTTTCGCCTACAGGGCTATCACCTTCTATGGCGGATCGTTCCAGATCCTTTTGCTACCCATCCGCAATGCCACATCGAGGTCCCGCAACCCCGTCCCGCAAGCGGGACGGTTTAGGCTCTTCCGGCTTCGCTCGCCACTACTGACGGAATGACTCTTGTTTTCTTTTCCTCAGGGTACTGAGATGTTTCACTTCCCCTGGTTTCGCCCTGAAGCCCTATTGAATTCAGGCCACAGTGATCCCACATTGCGGGATCGGGTTGCCCCATTCGGAAATCCCCGGATCAAAGCGTGTCTGCCGCTCCCCGGGGCTTATCGCAGCTTACCACGTCCTTCATCGCCTGCTGATGCCAAGGCATTCATTGCGCGCCCTTCATAACTTGACCGAAAAACCTGCCCGCCCGTTCGCCGTTGCCGGCGCCCGGCGAGCTCATCTTCTCGGCGCGCCGCCACGCCTCCGCCACAAAGCGGCGACGCGGCAGCTATGAAGTTGCCTGCCCTTCTCTATGTGGTTTTCAAAGAACAATTAGTTTTCCGCACGCCGGCGGATCGCCGCCAGCGCGCGGAAACCGCGCGGACTTGCCGCGCGAATATCCACACTCCACCAACCGACCAAACTCATCTGCCCAAATCCATCGGGGTCAGACAAAACGATCGGTCGGGCGAAACTCCGTTACACGCAAAGCTACAGCCTTTTTCTGATTCTTTCAAGAGTGGTTCTAGCCTCAGGCGCCATCGCAAAAAATTTTACGAGTTTCTCGCAAGCATATTCATCGCAATAGGCGCAATTCTTCAAACCCTTCTCTTGTCCACATTTTTTTATTTCGCAGACTTTACAGTGACAAAAGAGAGCCTATCACTTCCCGATAGACATCCATCACAGTTGATGTGCTCCGGCGGAATGTTCGTGTTGTACTGCTTAGACCATATCTCAGCAACCTTCTTTCTTTCGTTGTCGTCATCCTTTCGGGTTGCCAAGAATGCAAGGCATTCGGTACAGACTAGTCCACAAAACCCTATCATTTCCCTCATGTTCTTCATGGCCATTTGCTCCTTCGTTTTGTCACTCCACCATGCCCCCTGCCAGCCGTAGCTCGCAACCAACTCGACCCCGCCCTTCCTCATTCGCCAAGGTTTCGGAGGCCATGCGAAGCCTGGAGCGTTCCGCCCCGCTTCGCTCCAAGCGAAGCATGGTGGGCGCGCCTGGAATCGAACCAGGGACCTTGTCCTTATCAGGGACACGCTCTAACCAACTGAGCTACGCGCCCGCAACGCCGTTCTGGCATGCCAAGCCGTAGCCGACGAGCGCTCCCCATCGCGCGCCGGGGGGCCTTCGCCTTTTCGGGCTCCAGCATGGCAGCCATCGCTTCCCGCTGCGCTCGTCGCGAAGGCTGGTGGAGGCAACCGGGCTCGAACCGGTGACCCCGAGCTTGCAAAGCTCGTGCTCTGCCAACTGAGCTATGCCCCCCAACGGTCCCGCCCTCCGGCCAGACCGCCACCGGGGCAACGGACGATCACCGGCCGCGCACCCCAACCCTGGAATGACTCGTCCTGCCGCGCTTCGGACCGGAAACGGTGCGACCTGCCATCGCTGAACTTGTGTCGGGAGACTTCCGACATTATCCGCTCAGCCTTGCGGCTTTGCGGCCGTCGATCCCGGACTGAACCGGAGCCGACGATTGACCTCGGCAACGCCCGCCTTTCGGCGGGCGACCTTGCTCCTTAGAAAGGAGGTGATCCAGCCGCAGGTTCCCCTACGGCTACCTTGTTACGACTTCATCCTAATCACCCCCCACACCTTCGGTGCTTTCCTCCCTTGCGGGTTGGTACGGCAACTGCAGGTGCAGACGGCTTTCATGATGTGACGGGCGGTGTGTA
>JASEGR010000130.1 GCA_030017955.1 Candidatus Eisenbacteria bacterium | reverse complement strand
TGAGGGGGTCGGCCACGACCCCCTCATACCCCCTGGCAGTGTGCCTCATGAAACGACCTGCATTTCGCAAAGTTATTTCTGGGACGGCACACTAGTATATGTTAGAAAAGATTCTGGTTTCAATTGTTGTTTTGGTGGAGCTGCCGGTCAAGGCTATTGCATTTGGCTGGTTGATTAGCGAGTGAGCAGCTTTCGGGCACCATCGGATGGCCCGATAAGCTATGAAGCATGACCTAAGACTTGTCCCCGAGACGTTTCTGGACTGCCTCCCAGATTTCATCCAGATTCAGACGCCTTGTCCACTCTGAAATGTAGCCTCGATCCACTTCATTCTCGCTGATTATCAGAATGCCTGTAATATCCCGAAGATGTTTCTCCGAACCGCCGTCCCGGTAATACTCCATCTTCTTAATAATTACATCCTCAGGTGAGGCAAAATTGGCTTGATAGGATTCCGCAGGAGAGATTTGGCGCACCCGCCTGAACCTGCTTTCGTCGAATGGCGTACTCTGCTTAATCATGACATCTACCTTGAGCCCCGAAACTGGATGGATGATATTGAACTGACCGCACCGGTCAATCGCCTCTCTGATCATCTCTTCACTGATATAGAACTCAGTCGATGGAAAGGCCTTCATCAACCCGCCTACGTTGTCCTTGGCTATCTGTGCCACGAGGTCAATATCGTTTGTAAGCCGGGGTTCTCCATAAGCCATACTGGCGACCGAGCCAGTTATCAGGTATGGGATCTGCAGATTCTCGAATGTCTCAACAACCTTGCGGAGAAGTTCATGCAGTTCCATGAGAAAGCCTTTTCGCAACCTCGGACTGAATGCGCCGCTCGTCCCAGTCTGCGTGGCTGGTCCTTAGGTGTGCCGTCAGCATTCGTCGTGCAGACGTCCACAATGCGAATCCAATTGCTATGCGCTGCGCAGGAGTTTTCAAACGCAGCACCTCGGCCATAGAGTCCTCCATTATCTCAATCTGTCCTCGATCAAGCCTCATAGGTGACCCATATTTCGAGTCTCTTCAGTGGTCCGGTCTGGCATCTCGTCTTTCTGGAAGAGTATTTGACCGATGTTGCCGCCGGACTTGAATTTAGTACCCCAGGCAAATGATTGGCCGCTCGGCAACCTCGCCCAAGCCATCCAGTAGGCGCAACAGACAAGAAGCCGCGGAGTTCTAGGATGGTCAAACTGCATCTCTTGGCATGACCGGGCAAATTATCTGAGCGGAATTATACGTACAAATCTTGAGGGCTTCAACGAAATTCCACGCGGATGCGGAGAGCGCCCGCACGGCAACCGTGACCGGGATGTCCTTCAAGGTAGGGCCCACGGGAGAGAAACTGCTTCTCGTTCTTGACATTGCGGAGGAAGCGAATCCTTTGCACACCATTGGCCTCTGCCTCAGGGATTCAACGTATGTGATCTCGCCAACTTCAACTGTCCTGAATACGAACTTCCCAATCTGCAACACGATTGAGATAGTCCCGGTCGAACTTGCATCCTTCAGCGCAGCTCCCACGCCGCAGGGCATCACCCTGTACTGGCGCACTGCATCCGAGGTGAACACAATTGGCTTCAACATCTACCGCAGCGAAGCCGGCCAGGAAGTTTCCTCCGGAATCTACTTCTACCGCCTGAACGCCGGGGCGTTCACATCAGTCCGCAAGATGGTGGTTCTCAAGTAGCCGGGTTCAGGTTTCTGGAACGGCCGTTAGTAAACGCAGCGTTACTCTTTAGAGGCCCTTTCAACGAAGACATGCACTGCCTGGAGATAGGTGGGGATGTCTTTCGCCGCAGTCAAGAGACTTTCGTAGACCTTTTGCTCATCAATCTCATCGTATTCATGCACGATTCGGTTTCGGAGACCGGCCGCTTGAGCTGCAGACCTCGCGAACTCAGGCTCCAGAACGCCAAGCCGCCCAAGTTCCACAAAGGATTCAAAGTAATCCTTCGGGGGCGGATGATCAAGTTCCGTGATCAGGTGATAGTTGATGTCAATCATCCTGCCGATCATACGCTCAAGGTATCGTTCGACCAGAACTTCATTGATGGAATCTTTGAGATAGTCGTTGAGTGAGAGCGCAGCATAGGGTTCGAGTGCGTTCAGGTCCTTGCTGATGAGGCTTATCTTTCGGATGACAAGCGTCCGGTCAATCACGAAGCCGCCTTCCGTGTTTTTAGGAACTTCTCTACATATTTTTGCTCCAAATCGAAATAGCGGCGATGATCTTGATAGCGCTTAAATGCATATATCTTGAGTTTCTGAAGCGTTTGAGGCATGCCGTAAAGAATCTGACAGTTCTCGGTGATTTTCCCTAAGAAGAGTGGATCCGCATGGTTGATCACGCCAAGGTCCACGGGGTGATCTGGAAAGAGTTCCTGAAGTTCGTGAACCAGCTCAGAGTACTCTGCACCGGTCAGATTTCGCTCCCCTTGAAACAGCACCGCAACATCCACATCGCTGTCAGCATGAATCTTCTCAGTGACAGCAGATCCAAAAAGGAGAAGCAAGCTGATTCCCTCGCGCTCGGCGAGCTGACGCAATCTGGCGGTCTGTTCTTCGTTGAGTTTCATGTTTGTACCATACCGATCTCTCTGAGGGTGCGCCGGCATTCAGGTGGTGGGGAGGGGAGGATTCGAACCTCCGTAGGCTTCGCCGACAGATTTACAGTCTGTTCCCTTTGGCCGCTCGGGAACCTCCCCGGGTAGTCAGAAGAACGAAGTGCGCTCCCAGACTGCAGAGAGAAATGAGCAAGACACTTCGCTCATACTTTCAATCTCGATTTGAGATTATACCTTGAGGTCGTGGGCGCTTCAATACAATTCCGCAGGACCGCGGTGTACCTGTGCGCATCAATTGCACCGGGATGCCTCCGGAATTGGAGCCAGATTGCCACCAGGTTGCGCCCGGGCTATACTCAGAACCAACAATGCTTAGCATGACATCCCTCTGACAAACTTCGAGATGGGCTTGGGTAGTATGAGACTGGTTCCCGCATTGATGCTGATCATAGTCTCCGGATGCTCTGTTTTTCGGGGAGCCGCCGATCATTCGTTGTACGAACAGCTTCTGTTGTCCAATCTCAGAGAGACACCTTATACAGCTCACATAAAGATAGCCAGGGTTGAGAAAAACAGGGAAATCCTTTCGGACTCTGGAGAGCTCGGCTACGTAGTATTCAAGGTACAGGCAGAAGTTATCGAGACTTATAAGGGTGACAAGTACAGTACGATAGAGTATTTCGTTTTCCGCGAAGCTCCTTCAGAAGGCCCGCCAGTTGGGGAGAATCTCATTGTCAGTCTCCGCCGTTCAGAAGAAGGCGACTACTACGTCTCTGACAACGGATACGAATTGCCGGCTACTGAATCACTGATACGTCTCGCCCGATCGAAGACTAAGCAAAGCTGATAAGTTAGGCGAGCTGCACAAACATCTGGAGCTGCCAAGTCGAAAATCAATCTAATTTGCGTAGTCCTATTTCATTGACTTTCAAGCGAATCAGGCTTATAATCCTACGTATCATGGGCGGACCGAGGATGTGTCTGAATGATGCATCCCGGTGGCTTTTTGCAGCCCTCCTGGCATCGGCCGCACATAAGGCGGCTAAGCTTGGCAGGCAGTTCGGACAAAGGAGGCGTGTATGCGTCAGGCTAGTGGTGTGAAAGTAGTTGCGTTGGCAGGCATGTTGGCACTGTCAGTGGCATTCGGTTTGCTCCAAGTCTCACCCGCCGCGGGAAATGAAAATGGCGGGGTGTTGTTGGGCTGCACCACTGATGGACAGTTGTTCTACATAGTAGAGCTGGTCAGCGGAGAGGGGATTTGGGTCTACGATCTGCCAACCTACGGGTACGATGGCGAGGGCAGTGGGGCAACGGAAATCGAGTTCGACAACTTGACGGGCAACGCCTGGGTTCAGGGCTCTGACGGCAGCTTCATAGATCAGGGTTTCAACATCTGTAACGGCGCACCGACCACTGAGCCTGTGTACAACGGCTATGCTTTCAACGGACTTGAGTTCGTCGGCTCCACTCTCTATGGTACGGGGATTACGGGGCCATGCTATCCTTCCGAACTCCGAATCCTTGATCCGTTTACAGGTTTCTCTACCCTGGTCGGCCCGACCGGCATGGGGCCGATTTGGTCAAGTCTTTTTTCTCCTGTAAAATTGGTCAGGTATAACCTCCTCCCGGTGAACCGTCACCTCCTTTCCGGCTTCTCTCAA
>JASEGR010000129.1 GCA_030017955.1 Candidatus Eisenbacteria bacterium | reverse complement strand
TTCAGTAACAATTTCGATGAGTCAATGCGACGGGAAAAACAATTGACGTTCAACATATGGTCGCAATTGGGGCATTTCGCATCCACTTTTCCGATGGCTTCTGGACCTGTTGGCTTCCCCGACCCCTTGGAAGTCGGCCTTGCTTTCGCAGTCGGCGTAGGCGTTTCGTCTAGCGGACGAGACTCCACAAGCGGACCGTCAGACTGGCTTGGGCTCGTGGAAACTCCGAAGATTCGCTTTAGAGCGTCAAACAAACCCATGATTCGGTCTCCTCGTTTTGCCTGCCAGTTTCATATCTTTTGGCTACCTTTTTCCAGGCCCCAGAAGCCTTGTAAGCCTTCTCTGTCTCTTGGGGGAGCCTGTCCGAGGGTTCTGTGAGTCCCTTTCTTTCATTCTGTCTCCTCAGAACTCTTCTTGCCTGTCCTCAGTGTGTCTTTCAGATACCATTTGTCTCGCGCCGGCCTTCTGGGCAGCCCGCGCCCCCAAGGACAACATCTCTCGAAGATCCATCCGTAACTCCTACGTTCTTCTTTGTGGACTGCCACCTACCCTTGGCAATCATATAGCTTCTCTTAGATGAGTAAACTGTTTTATTTCTACCCCACCCCCCGACTCACTATATCTGTACTGGACCTGAAGTACTGGCCGGAGTAGCGGGGCAAATCAACACTCTTCTTCTGTCTGTCGGGTCCGGTTCTTGAGTGATTAGACCGGCCGATTCCAGCATGGGGAGGACCTGTTGTCTTAGTTGCCAATCCGGCAGAGGCCGTCTGTAGACCTCACAGTGTTTCCGGATTATGTCCTGCCTCGTCAACCCGATCGCTTGAGGTATCTCCACAAACCCTTCGGTTACCCTTCCAGTCTTCTCATTCCAGGCTACAATGATGACTTCTTTATAGAGGCCGTAGACAAAGGGTGGCAAATCGAGTTCTTGACTCTCAGAGATCGTATCCCAGACCCTGAAAGCTTCCTCAACATCCTCATCAGTTGCCACAAGCGTTGAACCGTCCCTTTTCCTGTGGGATAGATTCAATAGGGCAATAGATTTGGTCAGTGACATAATGCGCCCTATGTCTCTGGTGTGCCTAGGCCGAAGTATCTTATTCATTGTGAAAAACATCCTCGTAATCTTCTCTGGCGAGTCTATCTCGATACCCTTCACACAGGCTTGTTTTATCGCCAGTATCCTTTGTTTGAGAAGGCTTCTCCCTGGGTTTTCGTCCAATTGTGCTTGATAAGCATCTGGGCCAGTTTCTTTCTTGATCTTCTCGTGGATTGCCTGTCTTATCTTCTCTTCATTCACTTCAGGGCTTAGCAGCAAGAATCGTGTGGCTTCCTGCTCATCAATTGTTAGGCCTGTGGTGCAGAATACTACTGCTGGATACCCTCTCAAGAAGACATTCTTGGTTTTAAGGCCATGTTTCTGGGTTTTGTCCGTAATCTTCAGAGTGAGTTCTTTCTTGTCGTGTGACAGTAGAGGCCGCAGGCGTTCTAAGAGCTGAGCATGCGGCTGGTCAAGGAAAATCAGAATTTTGCGGGAGAGGTCAACTATGTATCCCTTCCTTTCAGTGCTGTATTGTCCGACATCATGAAAGAAGGCCGTGGGGGAGCAGTAAGCCATTTCTTTGACATCTTCTTTTGGAAACAGGCGAGCGATTTCCAACGGAATATATGATTTTCCTGTGGAAGAAGGAGCAATAAAGCTGATGTTGAATTGAGAGTCTTCGGTGTAAGCAGAGAGCAAGCACAGGAAAGCTATCAGCTTGTTCGCTTCGTCCTTTTTGATTGTCAGTCCCAGAATCTCAATCAGGTCTTCGGATGAGATGGGCTCAAATTGACATGGATCTATTTTCTCTGGGATGCTTCTTTCAACCTCCTGTATTTTTCGCTCTAAGATTTGCTCATCACGTTTCATAGCCATACTTATTCTCCTGTGAGATACTTGACTGCCTCTTTGAATGAGTAACCGCGAAGGAGTCTTACAAAAGTGATGGCATCACCACCCTGGTTGCACCCGTAACACCAACATGAGTTTGTGTCCTGGTAAATGTAGAAAGATGGATGGCTCTCGTCGTGAAGCGGACAAAGCGTGACCAGAGCTCTACCACTCTTCCTGAACGGTCGGCCAAGCAAGCTCTCAATCGGAACTGCTAAGGCTCTCTTTATGTCTTCCTCCGTTATTCGTCCCTCGGGAATTCGACCTTTGTCAACCGATAGAAGCCTTCTCAGTCTCGCAATATGTCCTTCGACTCGGAGGAGTTCCTTTCCGTCCATAACCTTTATCCATTCCCGCCAGAAACACTGCTCCAACTCGCCTTTGATATAGTATTTGTTGAGCGTTAACTTAATTCGTATCCTCCGTATTATCTGGTTGCGCTGTTGCTCCCATTCTCTTATCTTCTCCGGGATAATGCCTTTTGCCTCGGGAAATATGTCCAAGAGTTCCCTATCCGTAAGCCTTGGCGACGAGTTCCGGCATAATGTTTCTAGCTCGCGATCCAGCCTACACGGGTCATCATAGAGTTCAATGCCAGTTTCTTCGTTACTCTGTGGCTTCGATATCGTCACGGTTCTCTCGTCTCTTCCTGGCGGTCAATTCTGGCCAGCAAATCGAAGTAGCCAACAAGTGTAGTGGCAATTTCAAAGACTTCGATACTGTTCACTTCCTGCCCATAATCCTCTTTCAAGATTCCTCTCAGTTCTTCAATCATCTGCTGGCTCAGTGCAGGCATATCTATTCTTCCCCGTAGAGCCGAGCTTTGATAGATCGCAGGTGTTCAAAATAAGCCAACGGTTCGACCTTCAATGCTCTTTTCCAGTAGGTCTCGACAGAAGCATCCAATGCCGGGGTTTTCTTGAATACGAAATAAGCCCTTCGGGGATTCTGAGGATTCTCTCGCTCTATCGCTTCCATCGGGAAAGAAAGTGAAAGGGCAACAGCCAGAGCGAGGTCGGCGGTGCGGTAGAAGGTCTCTTTGCTTTCTATGTGCGTACTTATCTTCATTGAAGTTTTGTCCCTCACTCACATATGGTGAAAATTCACCGAGGGACAGAAGAAGAACTCACAACTCGTTTATATGCTTAAAGTTAGGGAAATGTTGTTTTTGGAATTAACCGGTGAAAATTCACCGAGGGCAAAGACGGAGGGCTTACGAGTGCGAATGGAAGTTTTCTTCCGACACGGAGAGGAGGAAGACCTTCAGATCATTCTCGGAGTTATTCGCAAGGGTCTCTCTCTGGTACGAGTCTAAGCCTAATCCGGTAAGACCGCTCTTTCCAATAATCGTAAAACGGATCTTCTTTGATTCCAAAATATCGTTTGAGCCTCTTGGTGAGTTGCTGCTTTTGTTTCTTCAACTTCAGGTTTGCTGCCTTGTTTGCCCAGGATATCTCGCCGCCATTTTCTGCCAGCTCTCTCAAGAGCTCCCATTGACGATTTGGTGTCATGTCCTCGAACTTCTTCTTTCTCTTGTCTTGGAAACCCATCAGTTCGAAAGTCGCATGGTAATTCTTGCCACGTATTTGGAGGATCACTTCATGTCCATCGAGGAAGCGAATGGTTATCTCTTCCCATTTCAAGCCAGGTGGGAAAAGGTTGGGGGATATCCTGGCTCTCTCTGGTTTGTGTACGCCACACACATCTAGATACGCCTGGGCGCTAATCCACACATACTCTCCCACCATTTTAGCTGCCTGCCACTGCCTAGTGTATTTGGTTAAGCACTCCTGATAGAATTTCTTCTTGGATAGAATTTCTGGATCGGAAGGTGCAGTGTAGCTGGTAGGGTGGTCTGTTGGCTTTGTGGCCATCTTCATTCTCCTTTCTCATCCTTATCTCAGCTAGCTAGACTTGTCTTACTAGCCTTGTCGGGCTTTGCTCTGGGTGTGAGGGGAGCGTTGCCTTTCTCTTCACTCGCCAGGCAAAACAAAAGCGGAAGACACTTTGAAAGACGCAATCCTTCTACGTCCCGTTGGTCTCTTCCGCTGCCTCGAAGACAATTATTTCATACGCTCGAAGCATGTCAAGAGATTTTCGGCTGGGAGAAATAGTGAGGAGGGGTAGGGTTAGCAAGAAACAGTGAGCAGAGGGGTGGGGTAAGCAAGATATATGGTGAGTAGGACGCGGAGTAGAAAGTTCAGGCCATTCCAAGGAGTTTTTCTGACTGTTGCATTGCAAGGTCCGGAAAAGGTACTATGGTTATCCAATCGGCGGTTAGAAAGTCGTCAACGAGTCCCAGCAGCAGTCCTCAGGTACACGCCCGCCTGGCTAGTGCTGTGTCACATAAATTCGCGAACTTATTATGCGGTGCCCCAGCACTT
>JASEGR010000128.1 GCA_030017955.1 Candidatus Eisenbacteria bacterium | reverse complement strand
ATCGGCTTCACGGCCACCAACGCCTCGCCTCGCCTGGCCCCAACCGGCGGGGTCGAGAGACTCTTCGGCAATAACCCCTGGTCCATCGCTGTGCCCGCCGGGCAGCGACCTCCGGTCGTACTCGACATGGCCAACAGCGTGGTGGCCGCTGGAAAGATTCGCACCCTCCAGAAGGAGGGAAAGTCGATCCCCGAGGGTTGGGCGCTCAACAAGTACGGCAAGCCAACCACGGATGCTGAGGAGGCTCTTAAAGGAATCCTGCTGGCCATTGGCGGTTACAAGGGCTACGGCATCACTTTGATGGTGGATCTCCTGACCGGTGTGCTGACGGACTCCAACTACGGCCCTCGGGTCAAGGCCATCGACAAGCAGACAGAGCCGGCCGGCACTGCCCACAGCTTCATGGCCATCGACCTCGCTGCCTTCACCGATGTGGCGGCCTTCAAGGCCCGGATGGATGCCTACGTCAACGAGATAAAGTCCTCGAAGAAGGCCAGGGGATCCGAAGTGATCTTTCTGCCGGGTGAGCCGGAGCACCTGCGAGTGCAAGAGCGAACGGAGAAGGGAATCCCGCTCCAAGCCAGAGTTGCGGAAGAGCTGCGAGCCATCGGGAAGGACCTGGGAGTCCCGATAGATCTTTAATAGGAGGAAGAGGTGTCTAATGTCATCTCGCACCTGTCCGTCTTTCTTGGGGCTATCGTCGACGCCAAGGGGTCAGGCAATCGCAACAAAGTATTTTTTCTTGGCACCCTTTGTCACTCCAATCGAACAAGGAGGACACAATGGCTACTGTTGTCGAACTGATCTCCACCATGCTGAAGCGCGAGGGTGTCCAGTACATCTTCGGAATACCGGGCGGGGGAGGCACCATCGATCTGCTAAGCGCCGCTGAGAAGGACGGCATCCGGTTCGTATTGAACACCCACGAAACAGCGGCGGCCATGATGGCGTGCGTCGTCGGGGAGTTGACCGGGACACCCGGCGTCGTCGTGACGGCCATCTCCCCAGGCATTACCAATATCGCCAACGGCGTGGCCTACGCCTACCTGGACAGATCGCCGCTCCTCGTCCTGTCGGACAACTATCCATGGGCCGCCACCCAGGTGCTGCTCCGCCAGGTTCTGAACTCGCGGCAGCTCTTCCAGGGGATTACCAAGTGGACCGCATCATTGTCCGCTGAATGGGCACACGAAACCCTGCAACGGGCTTTCCGCACGATGCTGGAGGAACGGCCTGGCCCCGTTCAACTGGATCTTCCCGACGACGTGACCATGAAACAGGTAGCGGACAAGCTGTTCCCTCTCGTTTCCAAACAAGTGATGGCGCGCCTCTACTCCGAGGAGCCAGCGGGCTTCAGCCAGGTGGTGGGCCGGATTCGGGAGGCGAAGGCGCCGGTCATCATCGCCGGTATGGGGGTACGCTGGGATAGCGCGTACCTGGAACTCAGGGCTCTGGCCGAGCGGATCGGCGCTCCGGTCTTCTGCACTCCCAAGGCGAAGGGAGCGCTACCGGAGAACCACCCCTACTCAGCCGGCGTCTTCATCGGCGGCAAGCTGGAGATGGACATCCTGGGGAAGGCCGATCTCATCATCGGCGTGGGACTGGACCCGGCTGACATGCTGGCCAAGCCATGGAAGTACAGCCAGCCCATCATCGCCATCGATCGGGTCACCAACTACAACGAAATCTACCATGCCGAGATGGAGTTGGTAGGTAACATCGCCGAGATTCTGACCATGCTGTCCGGTTCATTGCCCGCGGAGCACAAGTGGGACGAAAGGGTTGCTCCTGCCTACCGCAAGAAGGTGTACGATGCCCTGGCTCTGCCTGCCCAGGGGCTGGCCCTCTTCAGGGTCTCCGACATCACGCGGGAGATCACATCCGAGGATGTGATCCTGACCATGGATGTGGGTGCCTCCAAGCTCCTGCTCAGCCAGATCTGGCGGCCTTATCAGCCCAACTCCGTGCTCATGTCCAACCCTCTTGGCACCATGGGCTTTGGCGTTCCCTCGGCCATCGCTGCCAAGCTGACCTTCCCGATTCGACAGGTCGTCTCCCTCTGCGGCGACGGCGGCTTCTCCATGCGGATGGCTGAACTGCAGACGGCCATGCAGTTAGGCGTGGCCCCTGTCATCGTGGTCCTGAGTGATCAGGCGCTCAGCCAGATACGGATCAAGCAAGTGAAAAAGGGGCTTGCGGTGGTCGGCACCGAATTCCGAGCTCCGGATTACATCAAGATTGCCGAGGCGTTCGGGGGCAGAGGAATCTCCGTGGGTACGGAGGCCGAGTATTCCGACGCGCTCAAGGAGGCGCTGGGGTCGAATCGTTTCACCCTCATCCAAGCTCGAATCGACCCCAGCCAATATGCTGCGCAGTTCGATGCGATTCGGGAGCTATAGGGGAGACTTGTGGAAACGGGATCAAAGCTAAATTATACACTATACTGCTAACTTACTAAACCGCCTGGAAGCCTTGATTTTCACCTTAAGCTGTGTTAGTTTTTCAATCCATTTTCGCCTGCTTAGCATGGAAGAGAAAAAGAGATGAAGACCGTGATTGTCGGTGCCGGAGCCATGGGGAGTCTTTTTGGCGGACTTCTCTCTCCATCGGACGAGGAGGTCTGGCTTGTCGACATCTGGAAGGAGCACATCGATAGCATCCGGTCAAATGGCCTCGTCATAGAAGGGAAGAGAGAGGGCCGAACCATCCCTGTGAAGGCCACTATGGATGTCACCTCCTTTGGAAAAGCAGACCTGGTCCTCTTCTTTGTAAAAACCTACCACACTGAAAAGGCTGTCTCAGATTCTTTGGCCCTCGAAAAAGAGGATACGATCTTTCTCACCCTCCAGAATGGTCTTGGAAATGAGGAGATGATCTGTAGCCTGATCGATCGAAAGAAGGTCGTCCTGGGTGTGACAGGCCAGGGAGCCACTCTTCTGGGACCAGGCCATATCCGCCATGGAGGGATGGGCAAGACCTATCTGGGTGAACTGGACGGAAAGATCACAGACCGAGTCGCTCAAATCGCCCGGATGTTCAACAACGCCGGAATTGAAACCGAAGTCTCTTCTCGTATCCATGACCTCGTATGGGAAAAACTCTTTGTCAATGTGGGTCTGAATGCCCTGGCAGCTCTCCTTGGATTAAAGAATGGCCAGCTTCTCGATCACCCTGAAACCTTGAGAATAATGGAAGCCCTGGTCTCCGAGGCAATAGAGGTGGCGAAAAGAAAGTCCATTCGGATCGAAGGGAGTCCCATGGAGAGGGTCAAAACCGTCATTGAAGCGACCAGAGAGAACCGCTGTTCCATGGGCCAGGATCTCGACTACAGAAGGAGAACCGAAATCGATGCCATCAATGGAGCCATCGTGAGAGAGGCAGGGCGTCTCGGGATCTCCGTGCCATACAATCAAATGATCACCGATCTGATCAAGGTCATCGAAAAAAGCTTTCATCAAGGCTAAAGCCTTGAGATACGTAACTCAGCCCTTTAGGGCTGACAATAAGAAACAGGAGAGAAAAAAGATGGAACGCAAAAAAATTGCGCCCGTGGATATTCAGACGATGAAAAATGAGGGCAGGAAGATCACCATGCTCACCGCCTATGACTATCCCATGGCCCTGCTCGAAGACCGGGCTGGAATCGATATCATCCTGGTAGGGGATTCCCTCGGCATGACGGTACTGGGATACGAAAATACCCTCCCGGTCACCATGGATGAGATGATCCACCATACCAAGGCAGTGACCCGTGGGGCCAAATACGCCCTCATCATCGGCGATATGCCTTTCATGTCCTATAACACCACGGAGCGGGATGCCATTCTCAATGCCGGCAGGTTTATGAAAGAGGGAAGAGCGGATGCGGTCAAGCTCGAAGGAGGAGCCAGTGTCAGGGATATCGCGAAAGCCATTGTCAAAGCGGGCATTCCGGTCATGGGCCATATCGGCCTGACCCCTCAGACCATCTCCATGCTCGGAGGATTCAAGGTTCAGGGCAAGGATGCCCAGGCTGCTCAGAAGATCATTGATGATGCCCTGTTGCTTGAAGATGCAGGAGCCTTCTCCGTGCTTTTCGAAGCCATCCCTGCTCCCATCGCAAAGAGAATTACAGAGCGATTGAAGATCCCCACCATCGGAATTGGTGCGGGTGTTCATTGCGATGGCCAGGTCCTGGTCGTCCATGACATACTTGGCCTCTTCGACCGTTTTACACCCAAATTTGCCAAACGATATGTTAATCTGAGTGAACTGATGCTCAAGGCCTTTGAGTCATACAGGGAGGAGGTATCGGCCGGAACCTTCCCAACAGACCAGCACAGTTTTCATATCGATGAGAAGGAGCTAAAAAAAATAAAAGCATAGGAGGTAAAAAAATGAAGCGGTCATTGATCATCATCTTTCTTGTCG
>JASEGR010000127.1 GCA_030017955.1 Candidatus Eisenbacteria bacterium | reverse complement strand
AAGATATGTTCCTTCGTAGCGCGCAAGCGCCTCCTGGAGCACCTTTTTCGATGTCATATCGAGGTGATTTGTGGGCTCGTCCATGACGAGGAAGTTGGAAGGCTGAAGCAACATCTTCGCCAAGGCGAGACGGCTCTTCTCGCCGCCGGAGAGAACCGAGACACGCTTGAACACGTCATCGCCATGAAAAAGAAATGAACCGAGAAGTGTACGCAGCTTCTTTCTGATTTCCCCCTCAGCAACTTCGTCAACGATTTGCAGCGCTTCTTTTGAAGGATCAAGCTCCTCCGCCTGATGCTGTCCAAAATACGAGAGCGTGACGTTGTGGCCGAGGATACGCTCCCCGGCGTTGAAGGGCTCAACTCCAGCGAGGATTCGCGAAAGCGTCGATTTCCCCGCACCGTTCACACCGACGATGGCAATGCAATCCCCACGTTCGATCTTGTAGTCCAAACGCTCGAATATGTTCTTGGCTCCATAGCTCTTCGTCACTCCTCTGAGCTCGATAACAACCCGTCCGCTCGGACGGGGCTGAGGGAACTCGAAATATATCCCCTCTTCCTCAGGCCCTATCTCGATGAGATCCATCTTTTCGAGCTGCTTGATGCGGCTCTGGACCTGACGTGCCTTCGTCGCTTGGTAGCGGAACCGGTCGATGAACTGCCGAGTGTGCTTGATTTGTTCCTGCTGGTTCTTGTAGGCGCTCAGTTGCAGCTCTCGGCGTTTCTGCCGCTCTTGTTCATAGAAAGTGTAGTTGCCGGCATAGTTTTCCATCTTGCCGAGGCTCAGCGCAAAGATCTTGGCGCAGAGATTATCGAGGAACGCACGATCGTGGGAGACGAGAATGACGGCTCCGTGGTAATTCTGGAGATATTCCTCGAGCCATTGGAGCGATTCGAGATCCAGGTGGTTCGTTGGCTCGTCCAGCAGCAACAGCGACGGCTCCCGCAGGAGCAGCTTGGCGAGTTCAATCCGCATTTGCCAGCCGCCGCTGAATTCTTCCGTCCTCCGCTCGAAGTCCTCGACGGAGAACCCCAACCCCATCAGCACACGCTCGACCTTCGATCTCATCCGAAACGCATCGAGATCCTCCAGCTTATGCTGAAGCTCGCCATAGATCTCGAGCGTCTCTTTGTACTCCGGACTCTCTGGATCGAGAGCCCCGAGGTTTGCCTGGGCTTCTTCCAATTCCCGCTGGACTTCCAAAACGTCCTCAAACGCTGATTCAGCTTCTTTATAGAGAGTCTTCCCGGCGGCAGCAATCCCATCTTGTGGCAAATACCCCACGGTTACATACTTTGCTTTGCTCAACGTGCCGGAATCGTGGGCAATCTGGCCGCTGATGATTTTCAGCAGCGTGGTTTTCCCAGTTCCGTTGGCTCCGACAAGTCCAATCCGGTCGTGCGGACTGATGACGCAGGAGAGGTCTTTGAATAGGACGCGACCTCCGAACTGGATCGATATGCGGTCAAGGGAGAGCGAGCTATCTTCTAATGTTGTGTAAATTCTGTACCCTCGAATGAAAGGGTAGAAAACAAAGCGGCGCATCCGTACCTTAGAGTGGTTTTCACAAACTCAACAAAACCTAAGGAGGATACGCCAATGGAAAGATATACGAAACAGACTGAACAAGCAAGTCTAGACCAAGGTCCGGTTCAACTGACCTTACGGGATTTGATCCTTGATCATTTGAGTGAGTGGATTCCCCAGCTTGTCGATGCAGAGATAGACGATGTTCTTGGCCGCAAACGCTACGA
Organism: Candidatus Eisenbacteria bacterium; assembly: GCA_030017955.1. Taxonomy (NCBI): domain Bacteria; phylum Candidatus Eiseniibacteriota; species Candidatus Eiseniibacteriota bacterium. Next base: position 3,000 of record JASEGR010000127.1, on the reverse strand, counting down.
GCATCACGCAGACCAGAACAACAAGCAGTATCGGAACGGATATCACAAGGAACGTTCATTGACATCTGGCATGGGGACATTCCCGGTGCGCTTACGGCGTCTGCGCGAGCCATTTGAGTCGCAGATTGTCGGGCGGTATCAACGGCATACACGGGAGATTGGTGAGGTTCTTCCCCAATTGTATCTGCATGGGCTTGCCACGGGAGATTTTCAGGACGCTTTGCATGTGCTCTTGGGAGAGAACGCACCACTGTCTGGATCGACCATCGTACGATTGAAGCGGCAGTGGGAGGATGAGTACCGGCAGTGGAAGGAGCGCCGTCTGCAGGCAGAGTACCTCTACGTCTGGGCCGACGGGGTCTATCCGAAAGCTGGTCCACGAGCTGAAAGCTTGGCCGTGCTGGTTGTTGTTGGCCTGAATCGCAAAGGAGAAAAGGAACTGCTGGCCATTGAGGAAGGCTTCCGTGAGAGCTACCAGTCATGGCGCGATGTCCTCCGCGATATACGCAAACGAGGTGTACGCTGGGTCGGGTTGATGATTGCCGACGGACTGGAGGGCTTGCGCAAAGCCATGCGCGACGTCTTCCCCTTGAGCCGACAGCAACGATGCTTTCTGCACAAGATGCGCAATGTCCTGGACAAGGTCCCTGCCAAGCTTCACGATGAGGTTCTTCAGGCTCTCCAAGAGATGTACAACGCCAAATCCCGGGAGCAGGCGTTGACACTCAAACGAGCATTCATCGCTCGCTACGAGAAGCCTTACCCGGAGGCCGTCAGGTCTCTCAACGAAGCTGGCGATCAGCTGTTCACGTATTTTGACTTCCCGAAAAGTCACTGGCGCAGTATCAAGTCCACCAACGTGGTCGAATCGATGTTTAATGCCGTCAAGCTTCGTACCGATGCTGCCAGGAGGATCCCCAGCAGGAAGTCGGCACTCTTCCTGGTCTTCAAGCTGTTGACAACACAGGAACAACGGTTACACAAAATCCATGGATACAAGCTGGTGCCTGAAACCATTGACACCATCAAACACGCTCAACGCACTCTATTACGGAAGGCCGCCTAAAAAAAAGTTTACACAACTATTGACATTAGCTCGACACTTCACCAAGCAGTATGCTCAGAAACCTGTTGTCACTTTCTTTGCCCGTCAGACTGTGTAAGAAGTTGGTTTGTGCTTTTTAGGGAAACGATGCCATTGCTCGAACCAACGTTCGGTTCAGTTTTTGAACTTTGAAGTGTTCTTAGTTAAGATTTCAAGAGAAGATTATTTGTGCTTCTGTTGATTATTGAACTTTGTTCTGGTGTCACCGATGTAATTGTTTGGAAGGCCCAGCGCTGCTTACCCTGAGAAGAAGAGGTGCTGTACCAATGCAGGAACACCGAGGACGGTTATGGCCCGTCGTATATTGTAGGCAAGCACACTCAAGCTTGCTTCTGTACGCACCTTGGGAAGTCCGCGTAGCAGAAAGTAACCTTGATTCCACCCGTGCTTCAGGGTGCCAAAGGGGTGTTCACTCAAACACTTTCGCTTGGCCAGTTTTTCTGGGTTCTGCGAGATTCTCTCGCGCAAACGTTCCATCACTTCTTCATGCTCTGAGCGGTAGATCCGTCGTCCTCGTTTGTTGATAGTACACTGATTCTTGACCGGACACTCACGACACGCGGGCGTTCCGTAGACAGTGGTCCAATGCTCTCGATGCCATGTTTTGTGCAGCAAGGTCAATTCCTGATGCTGGGGGCAGAGGTAGACATCACGTTCTTTGTCATAGTGAAACTGTGAATGATAATAGTCGGGCGTGGGGATGTTCGTTTTCCTTTTCTCTGTCGTCTCGGGGATGGGAACATAGGGAACGATCCCTTGATCTTCGCATTTCTTGATCTCAGTGGGTGTGGCATACCCTTTATCAGCCAGCACTTCTAGGGTCTCGGTCCCCAACGTTTCTTTAGCTCGCTGCGCCATAGGGGCTAACTGATAGCGGTCATTGATGTCGTTGGTGACGTCGTGTTCAACAATCAATTTGTGTTTCTGATCTACGACAGTTTGGACATTGTAAGAGATCTCTGCTTTGCCACCACCGACCATCTGACGGGCATCAGGGTCGCTGAGAGAGACTTGCGTTTCGCCGCTATCCTCCAATTGTTGAAGCAGTGTTTCATAGTGCTGGCGTCGTTCGTTGAGAGTGGCGATCTTCTGCTGCAACGCCTGAGCATCGTGGAGAGGAAGGGGAGCTTCTTGCTGGTCATTGGTTTCCAAGGTTTTCAAATACTCACCAATGCTGGCATCGATCTGTTGGAGGCGTTCTTTCAGTTTCTTCGTAGTAAAGTTTCGTTTCTTGGAGTTTGAAGCGCGGAACTTGCTTCCATCAACGGCAACAAGATCACCGCCGAAGAGGTCCATCGTTTGGCACAAAACAACAAACTGGCGGCACACACCGCGTATGGCCGTCGGGTTGTCTTTACGAAAGTCACTGATGGTCTTATGGTCCGGGGTAAGCTTTTTGAGTAACCACATCACTTCGACGTTGCGGTGGGTTTCTCGTTCGAGCCGTCTGCTGGAGCGAACGCGATTCAGATAGCCGTAAAGATACAGTTTCAATAAGTCGCCTGGCCAATAGGGAGGAGTGCCAGTGTCAGCGAGTTGCACTTTCTGAAATCCAAGCGTTGCGAGATCGAGGGTATCAACAAACGCGTCAATGAAGCGAATAAGATTCTCGTCGTTGATGTAATCCTCAATTGCATCTGGAAAGAGAGTGATCTGTTCTCGTGGTGTGCCAGTAATGTGGTCCATCATCATCCTAATATAGAGTGTGAGAGACAAAATTTCTCACTTAGACGAACATCACGTGAGAAGGTTTCGAGTTTTTACACAGTCTGCCGCTCAGGGAAAGTCATGTCAGCAACTCAGTGACCGCTTCCGGCTATCCAAAAAGCTCTGCAACATGATGGCGGCCGCAATCGCATCAACTCGCCCCTTGTGCTCTCGACGTTCTTTTCGCT
>JASEGR010000126.1:2948-4789 GCA_030017955.1 Candidatus Eisenbacteria bacterium | reverse complement strand
GTTGCCGCAGGAGTCTTTCCAGACCAGGTTGCCGTTGGGATGGCAGGCGAAGGTTGTCTTGGCCTTGCACTGACAGCTTCCGCTTTGACAGACCTTGCCGCCGGTGCAGGAAGAACATGCTCCTCCACTTGAACCGCAGGACGAGTCTGAGTTGCCGGTCTGGCATGATCCAGATGAACAGCACCCAGAGCATGAACCGCAGTCAGAGGGGCAGGAGCACTTGGTCTCTCCCGCTTCGCAGGAGCCGTTAGGGCAAGCTGGTCCGCAGTCTTTGCAACTCGTCCCCGAGCATCCGCAGTCGCACCCCTGGTAGTTGTCTCCCCAGTTGCCGCAGGAGTCTTTCCAGACCAGGTTGCCGTTGGGATGGCAGGCGAAGGTTTCCTCAGGGGAACACTCGCACGAATCAGTGGCCGACGAGCACGTGCTGCCGCCCGCACAATTCTCTTCCATGTACGAGAGCTGACCCTCGCAATCAAACCACCAAGCATCGCCCTCGAAGCAGCCGATGTCGACCTGGTCGTTGCATGTGCACACGCCGTTGCTGCATTCCCAGCCCTTCTTGCAGGTCTTGCACGCCGCTCCACCCGAACCGCAATAGGATGCGGTGCTGCCAAACTGGCAGGTAGAACTATCACAACAGCCAGTGCAGGCTTCAGAACATGATTTATCCACACAGGTGCCGTTCTGGCACTCTTCCTGGTTATTACAGTCATCCGCTTTGGAATCCTGTTTTCCGCACGAGTCGAACCACCAGGAATCACCGCCCGAGCACTTCTTTTCGTATTCGGCCACGCAGATGCAGTCGCCGTTCTGGCACTGCTTGCCGTCGGTGCAGTCACTGGAGTTACAACATGCCGGTTCGAAGCATGCTGACCACGTGCAATCTTCTTCGCAGAATCGACTGCCGCAGCCGCAATTGGCCTCATCATCAGGCACACAGTCGCCCTGTCCAGTGCACGAACTCCATTCGTTCCATGTTCCGTTGTCGCATGTCCGCGTCTGTACGCCGCAGAGTCCGCAGTCCTTCGTGCTTGGACCTGAACAGATCGCTGGGCCGGCGTCATCTTCCTCGGTGTTGTCGCTTCCAGTATCCGTAATGTCCGTACCGTTGAACTCACCAGTGTCAGACGTGTCCAGACACTCGCACTTGATGTAGCCTGAACCGTCGTCACGGCAGCTCTGAACTCCGATCTGACCGTCGACGCACAGGCATTCTTGGGTGATTCCGGGCACGCATTGCGTCACCGTGGAATCGTCTACGACCTGACCGTTCTTCACCTCCTCCGTACCGCAGGAGATCGCCAAAAACACGAGCAAAGATTTCACCCGAACCATTTTAACCTCCTTAAATAGGAATAGCCCTTTTATGGCTGGTCGGATGGAAGGCAATATACTAGAAACCCTGAATTTGTCAATGGATTCGTCCTGAAGCTGTGAATTACGAAACTCCCTATAAGATAAAAAAGACAACTTGAGATACAATAGAAGCGGTACCAGTTAAGGTGCCGCTTCTACGTCTTTATGACGTTCTCACTTTATGAAAACATCAAACATATCATCACACAGATTCTCTCGATCTTCAAGCTGACGGGATTGGAAACACCCGCCATTGGTCGACCAAAGAAGATCAACAACACTGACGCTCTCAGCTTCGCTCTGTACCAACATGCGAGCACCAGAGCTACCAAGAAATCAGTCTACGAAGATTTTAAGAAGATTCTCGCTTGTTCTTATAAAACCTTCGTTGTCTCGGTGAACCGTGTCGCTCAGTTGAGTCTCCGCCTCCTGGCTCTATTCATGCGCTTCAACCGTCAGACCCAACATCTAGTCAAATACACGGA
>JASEGR010000126.1:895-2939 GCA_030017955.1 Candidatus Eisenbacteria bacterium | reverse complement strand
TACGAAACTCCCTATAAGATAAAAAAAACAACTTGAGATACAATAGAAGCGGTACCCGTTAGCTGTGAATTACGAAACTCCCTATAGGCTAACTTTGGTATGAAACCGTACCCCCCTTAGTGGAAGTAAGGCTGGTTTCATCTCACAGACTTGGCTAAGATTATGGTGGTCGGGTTTGTCTAGACAGTTTCTGTGGATAAGGTTCCCCATGTTGTTGGGGTGCTTTTTAGTTTAGGGATGAGTAAATTTCGTTGGGTGTTTTGTAGCCGAGTGATTGGTGGGGACGCTTGCTATTGTAGAAGTCAAAATACGCCGTCAGTCCTTCGCGCACCTCTTCCATTGTTTGGTAGCCTTTGAGAAAGATGTCTTCATACTTCACGCTTCGCCAAAGCCGTTCGGTAAAAATGTTGTCCATGCAGCGCCCTCGACCATCCATAAAAATATGGATGCGTTCTTGTTGCTTGAGCATGGAAAGATAGGCATCGCTCGTGAATTGACTCCCCTTGTCTGAGTTGTGAAAATCAGGAACCGCGGCCGCGAGTGCTGTTTGCAGCGTCGTCATGCAAAAGTCTGTCGTGAGTGTATTGGAGAGCGTCCACGCAAGTACCTTACGCGAGAACCAATCGAGCATGGCGGACAGGTAACAAAATCCTCGTTCCAGGCGGATGTAGGTGATATCCGTTCCCCAGATATGGTTGGGGCAGGCCGCGCGGATTCCACGGAGCAAGTACGGGTAGACTGTGTGTTCAGGATGAGCCGTGCTTGTCTGTTTTTTGGGATAGATCGCCGATAATCCTAAGGTTTCCATGGCAGAGCGAATCGCGTCCCTTCCCACACAGATCTTGTAATCCCTCTCAAGCAGGACACACAGACGTCTGGTGCCGAACGTGGGTTGCTGTGTATAGATCTCGTCAACGGCACTGAGCAAAGCAAGACGTGCTTCAGAAGGCGACGTGGGTTTCGTGTAGAGACTTGCACGCGAGACACACAGAAGCTCCGCCTGACGTGTAAGCGATACAGGACTATTTAAGTCCACGAGCTGTTTTCGGTCACAGACGCGAGAGGGAAGTTTTTTTTTGCAGCCAGGACAGTTCTTCCTCTCGTTTGCCAATAATGCGATGAAGCTCGTCGATCTTTGTTTCAAGTCTGTGGATTGTTTCTGATTCGTTTTTTGTTTTCTCAAATAACAGATGTGCCTGCTCAGTCAGCATTTTTTTCCACATGCCAACTTGCACAGGATGCGCTCCCGTTGAGGAGGCAATCATGGTCATCGTTTCTGCTTGCGTGAACGCACGCAACGCAATGGAAGCTTTTTCTTTTTCTGAAAATGTTTTCTTCATAACAGGTTTATTATACCTCCTCGAACAGGGGACCTGTATCCTGAAGACTGTCTAATTTTACCCGACCATTATAGATGGCAGGTTATCAATCATCTTAACCATCTCTGTGATATGAAGAAGGAAGAGGCAAAAAAATTTTCATCAAGCTCACGAACTTCACACACAAGGTTTATCTAATAATCAGATCGCGCGTCGACTCGGTATTCGTAAACCGACGATCATTGCCTGGCTGCGGCAAGAGGACTATACAGACATTCGAGGATGGACACAGGGAGACCGTCGAACGTACACGACCGAGGAAGTGTCACGGGTAGTGAGTCTCAAACAGACTCGCATCGATGAAAAGAAGTATCTCCAGGGATCTGCTCACATCCAGATGGACTATGCCAAGTCCTATCCCGATACACGACTTCCTTCCCTGTGGTTCATTGGAGACGTGTTCCGAGAACATGGTTTGCAAACCAAGAAACCAACGTCCAAGACTCGTAAACAAGGAATCGTTGAGCGGTTGCGATTCCCCATCAAGACCATCACAGGACTGGGAACCATTCAACAGTCCGTGGACTTCGTTGGTAAGAAGTATATCGCGGGAAGAAGTGAGCCCGTGAATATCTTTTCCACTTGCTACTATCAATGGCTCAAACAATACAAAGTGTGGAGAATTGCCTCAGAAACAGCGGATTATGCTATTTCGTGTCTTGGTG
>JASEGR010000126.1:0-885 GCA_030017955.1 Candidatus Eisenbacteria bacterium | reverse complement strand
GAATGGACAACGGGATGCCGTTTAGAGGAACGGGACGCGGGAGTGCGAGTGTGGGCAGATTCGTGAAGTTTCTCCTCAACCTCAATGTCACACCTCTATTCTCCTCTCCCTATCAGTCCTACACCAATCCGCACATTGAAGGAAACAACCGAACCGTGGGAGACCTCTGGAGTGCGACTCACTTCACAAGCATCGACCAAATCGATGTGGAGTTCGCACGATTCAACCTGGAGCATGAAGAGTTCTTCCAATGGAAATGTAAAGAACGTCTTGAAGACAAACGGTTACGCTATCTTGAAGTGAATTATACGTCTGAAACATCCGTCCTCCACTCAACCCAGGGGAAGAAGATCTACTTCATCCGCTTCGTTGAGAGGTGGAAGGAGCAAGGCAACCAGACCGGCATCGTTCTGCTCAATCGCTTTGTCGTCATCCCAGATGCCTTCGTTGGACAGTACGTCCTTGCCTACATTGACCTTGAGCACAGCATGCTTGTCGTTCTGGAAGAGCACGAGAGAATCACATCGACTATTCTTGAAACCCCATACCCCTACTCACTTTGAGGGTGGTACGGTTTCATACCAAAGTTAGCCCCTATAGGTTAACTTGGTAATGAAATGAGTACACTTTCCGGGATGGCATGCCCATAGATGAGATACGATGAAGGTCTAATCCTTCACCAGATCTCATCTATGGACAAGGCCTCCATGGAAGCCCTCCGCAGGGAGGTCAACAAGCGGTTCTTTGAGAAGAACAAATCAAAACGATCAATCATGCGAGAACTCGGTTTGTCGTGGAATTTCGTACGCGCGTGGACGCAAGCGAAGGAGCAGGATTTTTCCGAAGACGGTCGCGGCTGGAAACAAGGCGTTGCGCGGAAGCATC
>JASEGR010000125.1 GCA_030017955.1 Candidatus Eisenbacteria bacterium | reverse complement strand
CTTCGGAGGAGAGGTGGAGGCTGAATTGATCCCCCCAAGATAGAGTTACTCTTTGAGTTTTGAGAGGGTGGATTTATTACGAAAGGCCCAGGCCATGAATAAGAAGAAGCGGATCGTCCTTTCCATGTTCTTAATAATAAATCTGGATCCCATTTATTCCCTGAAACGGCATAGGCAATGCCTCCCTCATTTCCCAAAAAGATCAGGAATGCTTGGTCACAAATCCAATCAGGATCGTAAGGAATTCATTCATCTTCTCTAAAAATGCCGCATGTCCAGCCTCTGGGATCGTAATCAATTCGCAATTTGGTATATTTTCGTGAATATCCTTCATGGCACGCCCTGATGCAATGATATCCAGATCCGCTCTAACAAGAAGCGTTGGGACCTTAATGGTCTTGAGTTCTTCAGGAGAGATGAAATAATTTTTGAAACTTCTGGATAGTCGTATAAAACCCTCAAACCATTCTTTGGTTAACAAGGACTTAAAGATCTTCTGGCGTTCGATCAAAAAATCCAGGTGGGTTTCATAAAACGGCTCTGAATAGATAAAGGGAACGGCGAGCTGGAAAAACCTCTCTCCGTCATTGAGTTCTGCAGCAGTCTCCCATGCCGTGCCGATTTCCCGTAAATGATTGGTGACTCGGTTGGGTGTGTTAAAAAGGCAGAAAGATTTTATCCTCTTTTGATGTTTGAGCGCAAAATGCAATGCCACCCCTCCACCATAGGAAACCCCCATCATGTGAACCATGGGAATGTCTAACTCATCGAGCAAGCTGACGACATCTCTGACATGAATGTCCGGACCGTACCCTTCCTGCAACTTGGAGGACTGGCCTTGATCTCTAAAATCGACCAGGATCAGCTTGAACCTCTTGGATAGCTCAGGGATAAAGGGCAGCCAGCTCATGGTATTCATCATGATACCGTTTAGGAAGATGACGGATTCGCCTTCTCCATGAACTTCATAATAAATCTTTGCACCATCCTTCAAATCAAGATAAGCCATGTCTCCTCCTTTCGTTTATGTGAACTGCTCTTGGTGGTCCTTTTACTTCCTGCCCCAAAGGATGACTGCTGCGGCATAGGAGAAACCAATGCCTGCAGAGGCAAGGACAACCCGCGCTCCATCCGAGATCCTTCCTCTTTTCAGTGCGAGATCGACAGAGATCAAGGGATCATTGGTTCCGTGGTGGCCCACTTCTTCAAGTGGTTCGGACTGCTCATTCGTGAGGTTGAGTTCTCTCAGCACCTGTTCCCGATCCCGTGGGTGAAGATGTCGGAGGGCTAAGTAGTCCACTGATTTCTCTGCTTCGGCGGCGCTCCGAATCACTTCGATGAGTCTCTTGGCGAATCGAAGGCTCAAGTAACTGGAGACTATTGGGGGATTGGGAGTATGGTAATGCATTATCTCCGTGTCGAGATTTTCAGGGCTGAAGGGATGCATGGTACCTCCGCCGGGTACATAGACTTCGTCAGCCATCTCTTGATCGATCAGAAAAAGCGTTTCCTGAAGGACGTTAGCTGGATGCCCACGTCGAAGCAACAGAGCTCCGCCGCTTGCCGAAGTGGGAAGCATCCACCACGTACTTGGGTTGGTGTAATCCACCAGATCTACATTTCTGGTTCCACCGGCCAGAAGGACTGTGTTGATGCTTCTATCGCCGATCATCATGTCGCGAGCGACCCGCAGGCCGAGAATGGTCGTTATCCCCTGATCGACCAGGTCGAAGGCCCATGCGTTCCGGCACTCCACCTCCTCTTGAAGCCGGATCGAAGCTGTCTGAGCGATGTAGTCTTTGTACTCCTCGCCCGTCCACAGAACGAGATCCACCTCCTCGGGCCTCACGCGGCCAGCTCGCTCAAAGGCCTGTTTCGCTGCCTTGACTGCCATGGGGATGGGCTGGTCTTCATCCGCGGGCCGGCACTTCCGCCGAATTCCTAACGCAATGACCTCCTCAAACGTCAGTCCGGCCCGCGCAGCGACCTCCTCGGCAGTTTCAAAGTGATCCGGCAGGTAAATGCCGTAACTGACGATTCCGATCGTGCTCTCTTTTCCGTCCATACAGATTCCTATTTGTTGTCCGCTCTCCCATGTCTCTCTTTCAGGATGAATTTCTGCACTTTGCCGGAGGCGACCGTTCGTGGCAACGTATCCCCGACGACCATATACTTGGGGACCTTATATTTCGCCATGCGGTCACCTAGGAATTTTTGCAGTTCTTCAAGGGTGAGGCTTCCTCCTGGCTTCAGTTCGACGACCGCCTTTCCAACTTCCCCCCACTTCTCGTCTGGGACGCCGATCACCGCGGCGGCTGCTACCTGGGGATGGGTCTCGATGATCCGTTCAATTTCAGCGGGATAGACGTTGATGCCTCCAGAGATGAGCATATCCTTCTTGCGGCCTACGATGGAGAGATGGCCATCCTCATCTATCTTGGCGAGGTCACCCGTGTGGAACCACCCCTCTCTGATGACCTCTGCCGTGGCCTCGGGCTTATTCCAATAGCCGGAGCACATTTGATTACCGCGGAGAAGAAGTTCGCCCTCTTGTCCGGGGGCGACCTCGTTGCCTTCTCCATCGATCAACTTCATATCGACGTGAGGCATAGGATGGCCAACTGTTTTCAGTTTTCCATTCGCCATGAAACAGTTCGGTCCTACCTCGGTCAGTCCGTACCCTTCCCAGAGATGGATACCTTTCTCCCTCTTGAATATCTCGAAGATCTTTTCCGTGAGAGGTGATCCTCCTGAAACCATAAACCAGAGGCTCGAGAAGTCGGCGGTCTCGAATTTCGGTGATTCGATCATCATCTGGTACATAGTCGGGACAGCGAAAAAAACTGTGATCCGCTCATGTTCAATGAGGTCAAGGACAAGATCTGCATCGAATCGCTGGATCAGAATATTGGTTCCTAGGGAATGGAAGAGGGGAAGGGTGAAGACATTCCAGCCGGCCGTATAGAACAAGGCCGAGTGAAGGATCGTCCGTTCTCCACGGCGAAGGCCCCAGCCCATGTTCGAATTGATCGAATTCCAGGTAATCATGCCGTAGCTCATGACGACCCCTTTGGGCAGCCCTGTCGTGCCGGAGGTGTAGATGATGAGTTGTGGGTCGTCACCGGCCAGCCGCACTTCAGGAGGTGGGGCGGCGGAGAACTTCTCCCAGACGGACGCGAGACTTCGCCCGACGCTCTCATCCTCATCAAAACAGATATAATGGGGGATGCTGACCTTGGGCTTTAGCTCCGCCACCACGGAACGGTGCTCTTTGTCGAAAAAGAGGGCCTTGGGGGTCGAATCCTCCAAATAATAGATAAACTCGTTCACCGCTAGGCGAAAGTTCAGCGGGACCAGGATGGCCCCAAGGTGGCTGGTCGCGAAGAAGAGGGTGATGTACTCCGCCCGGTTGAGAGCGAGGACAGCCACCCTGTCCCCTTTTCCAATCTGCAGATAGGATACCAGAAAATTTGCCATCCGATGAACATCGTCTCTCAGCTCTCCGTAGGTGTAACGCCGGTTCCTCGGAATATCCACAAGGGCTTCGGCTTGCGGAAAGCTCCTTCCCCAACGACCAATCCAATCACCGTATAGCATCTTCTACTCCTCCTTTTCGATTCGAGTCCCCCAGCGCAACAGCAGCACATCCCAGGCATAGCCGATGCCGGCGGAGATCATGACGACGAGATCCCCGTTCTTGATGCGACCTTCCTCGATCGCGAGTTCCAACGAGAGGATCTGATCATTCTGCCCCTGGTGACCGAACTCTGCAAAGTACCTGGTCTGTTCCGGTTTCAATCCCAACAGGTCAATCAGATGGTCATGGGCACTTCGCTTTACGAGCAGGGTTGCCAGGTAGTCGACATCGTCCCGGGTATAACCACTCTTCTCAAGGGCCTTGTCGATGCAGAGAAGCCAGTTGCTCAGGCTGAGCTTGTCGAGGCGCTCCTTCATTCCCTCGGGATCCATCACGTCCAGGTATTGTTTTCCTTCTTGAAGACCCTCGAGAGTCATGGGCGCAGCCGATCCCCCCTGGGGCACGTAGACATCCCACGTGAAGGAGCCGTCGGTCATGAAGTGGCCTTCGAGGATCTCGTTGCGAGGGCAATCCCTCTGGACCACACAGGCGGCTCCACCGGCCGCCAAATAGTACATCCAGCGAACGCGCGGGTTGGGATAGTGAATCAGATCTGAGTTCCTGTAACCTGAAGCGACCACGATATTGTTGATGCGGTCGTCGGCCCGAATCATATCGCGAGCCAGTTTGAGGGCAACCAGGGTGGTGCCGCACCGCTGCTGGATGTCGAACGACCACGCATTTTTCAGGCCCAGTTCTTTCTGGATTTTCGGCCCTACCGGCCAGTTCCGATACTCCTTGATCTCTTCCCCGCTCCAGATGACCAGGTCGATGTCTGACGGTTCTAAACCCGAGTAATAGAGGGCTTTCCGGGCGGCCTTCAGGCCCATGGCGACCGTTTGATCCCCCGGGCCAGGGATGTTTTTCTGGTACCACCCGAGCTTTGTCCGGATGACCTCGGCTGGTGTCTCGCACTGGGATGCGATGTATTCGGCGTCGTGAAACGCCCTGGGAATGTAGGCGGCTAAGCTGAGGATACCGGCGGTTGCTCTAGGGTTGGACATTCAAGACCTCCGAATCATAATCCCAGATAGGATCTTTCGTGAAGAGTTGAATGGAATATGGGATATCCGGTTTATCCGTCTTTCCCGAGCCCCGATTGTCAAAGATGATAGTTTGAAAGTGTTTGGAGAACTTCGGTACCTGCTTGAACCACATCCATGTGCTGTAACTGAGTCCTTCGATTAGAACAAAGGGAAAACCGTTTCCATGTATTTCGTGGTATATTTCGATATCGTTTACCTTCACCTTGGGCATAAG
>JASEGR010000124.1 GCA_030017955.1 Candidatus Eisenbacteria bacterium | reverse complement strand
CAGTGGGGTGGTCCAAACAGGAAGAAGACTGGGCGAAAGCTCGAAGGCAGAACATGGGATGAAATTCCGCCGGCTGTCGATATGACAAGGGCTGTATGCAATTATTGAGAGGTGGCAAGGTTAAACCTTCAACATTTGTTTTAGAAGGAGTTGCCCGTAAAGGCACACATAACACTGGCTAAAAGATTGAGCATCAAATGCTGACGCACTTCTTCTATCATTGAACGTTATACGAAACGCTAACGTGAAGTGAGTTGAGGAGTATGGATATAGTAGTATTACTTTTCATTGTGCTATTTGCAGTAGCGGCGGTGATTATTGCTATAGTTGTAATTAACATGCGTAAGAGGCGGCGTGAGACAGAAAAAGAACAGCGGCGTAAGGCAGAACAGGAGGCGAAGCAGAGAGCGGAGGAAAAGAAACGGCAGCAACTTGAAGAAAAACGACGCAAAGCTGATGAGGAACGTAAGGGTCTCGAAAATGAAGCACAACAGAAAGCAAAAGAGGAAGAGCAAAAACGTTTAGCGGCTGAGTTGCAAAAAGCGGAGAGGGAACGTCATAAGGCCGAGGAAGAGCGTAAGCATCTCGACGAGGAAGCACGACAGAAAGCAGAGGTGCAACGCCAAATAGAAGAATTGCGGAAAGCCGAAGAGGAGCGTCGCAAAGCCGAGGAAGAGCATAAGAGTCTCGAAGCGGGAACCCGTCACAAAGAGGAGGAAGCACAGCGGACGGAGGAGGAAGAAGAGCGCCCCAAAGTAAAGGCGGAGAGAAAGCCGTTGGAACCTGGCAAGAGGGGAGGCAGGCCAAGCGGCTTGACCCAAGGTGGAGAGGAACGACCAGCGCAAGAAACCAAGCCTCTCCGCCCAAAACCTGAAATTGGTTGCTGGAAAAGAGAACGGCGGTGGATACTGTGGGTAGAGGTACCAGATGATCTTCTTGAGAAACCAGAGCTACAGGTGCTTCAAAATGGATCACCTCTGACACAAGACGAATCCAGTGAAGGCTGCTGGTGTCTTGAGCAGGTTTGCGGCCAGGTGGTAGTCCAGTGGAATGAGGATGCGGTTGCCAAAGAGACTCAGATCGCGCTCGGCGAAGGAAATTATCTTCTATTCAAACTGTGCGGAAAAAACCAGAACCTGGGCCGCCGTGTCAAATCCCCTTCACTTGGGTCATACCTTGTGATGGTTCTGGACAACTGGGATCGTGATGAGGCGTTGTCGGGACCTCCGCCAGCGGCGCCAGAACCTATGTCACTCGCCGGGTATAGGGCTCACTTCTTCGATCTTGAGAAAGACGGTGATAGAAAGATTGTTTTCCGCGCCCCTGGGGGTGAGTCATTCGTAATTGAGTCGAAGGCATCGCGGTTCGAACTGTTTGGGACGCGATTGAATGACGCAAATGAAGACATAGGCCCCCTCTTCGGCGGAAGACCCCCGAAAATTCGCACCGTGGGTGATCAGGCGTGGACAGGCGTCGACTGTATAGTGATTCTTGAGGAAGGAAAGAGAGCCGAGGAAAAACGATGGCGAGACGTGATTGCGCCGGATGAGGAAGCAGGGGAACTTGGTCTTGGGGACAAACTTGAAGAACGAGGAGCTGGCTGGTACTCCCTCCGAATCTATGACAAGCAACTCGGCCCCCCCGTGGAGAGCCTGGACTTTAGATTCATATGCGCCCTGAAAGAGGTCAGGATACTTCAACCGTTTCCACTTCCCTCTGAAGATGAGCATAGGCCGGTGTGTGTCGAATTCCTCCACGAGCCTGGTTGTGCCGTCCTACCGGCTGACGGCCTTGCGTGCAGTATCGAGATTGAGCGCGGGGATGATAAAACCATCCTGAGCATTCCCCCAGATCCTACTTGTGACGAGACCCGCTGGCTTGTGGGTCACAAGGGCGGGCCACAGGTAGAAGTGACCGTCCTAGTGGAAAGGCTCTGGTGGGCCGTGGAGGAAGAGCACAATGCACCATCTGAATGGGAAGACCAACTTCTTACTCTCCCCCATAACAACTTTGCCGCTACTTCAGCGAAAGCACTATGGTTACGGCTCCCAAGACGACGCTGGGTTGACGTAGTTTCCGTGGGATTCGAGCGGTCCAAAGCAAGACAATTCAACATGAAAGTTACAGAGAAAATGCTTACCATACCGTTGCGTGAATTTGGCGATTCGACAGAAGTCGGAGACCGCGAGCAAGAACATTTCCTGAAGGTCTGGATCGAACGGGCTAATGGCCTCATCGAGGGAGTCATCGCCATCATTCCTGCCAAGAAGCCAACTAGAATTGAGCAGGAATCGCCGATATCTGAGGCCAAGGAGGTTTGCGAAAAGAGGGCGCTCCTGAATCCTTCCATGATATCCGCACCACGATTGGCGACTGTGCTTACAAGTCTCCGGAAGGTGACGTCTGGACCGCTACTCGTGCTTATCAAAGAGGCACGCAAGGCGTATCCCAGAGCACATGCTGCGCGTCGGGCAGGGTCCGTAGAGTTTACAAAGAACGCGCTCTGTGTGATTGCCTTGGCCTTTGAATTGCGTGGAGAGGAGCAATCCAGAATTCTCAGTCTCAAAAAACACTGGCGCATCAAAGCAGGCTTAGCCAAAAATGAATTTCCGGAAATCATGAATCGTGTTCGGAAACGTTACAAAGATATCAACGCAAGCGGTGCTCGTCGGGCTGGGAATATGTATGATAAGAGGTATGCAGAATGAATCCAATAGAACTGGCGCGAGAGATTGAAGAAAGATACCGACGCTACTTGAAGACCACCTTTTACTTCAGGGACCCGGACCTTCGAGCTTCTTTCGAAGAGGCTCTTAGCTCCGGGCATCTGAGCAAGGGTCCCTACCTTGAAGCCACACCGGTCTTCAAGCGCGGACAAACACCACGAGCCTTGTTCCAAAGCCTCGTTGGTTTCCAACCGGATGAAGGATTCCTGAAGGTAGTGCAGGACAACACACCTCTGCTCTACCAACACCAGGAACAAGCAATCCAAGGAATGTTTGATGGACGCAACGTAGTTGTCGCCACAGGAACAGGGAGCGGGAAAACCGAGGCTTTTCTCTACCCCATTCTGATTCACCTTTATCAGGAATTTCAAGCAGGCAAATTGTGTCAAGGTGTGCGCGCGTTGATCCTCTACCCAATGAATGCTCTGGCAAATGACCAGCGCGAACGCCTTGGGGAAATCTGCAAACGGCTTGATGAAGGGAATTCGTCTTTTCGGTTCACTTACGGACAGTACATCGGAGAAACGCCGAAGGATGAAAATGACTCCCGAGGCCACGCGCGCGACCACATGGCGAATCGGTTGTCAGGGGAGCTGGTATTGCGCTCCGAAATGCGAAGACAACCGCCCCACATCCTCCTCACCAACTACTCGATGCTTGAGTATCTATTGCTCCGACCCGACGACAGCCCGCTCTTTGACAACGGGCGTGCTCGGTGGTGGACGTTTCTCGTCCTGGATGAGGCCCATCAATATAGAGGTTCTCGTGGCATTGAGATGGCGATGCTTCTGCAGCGTCTCAAGCAAAGGCTGAGAGAGGGCGGTCGCTCGGAACCCTTCCGATGCATTGCCACAAGCGCCACGCTGGTTGGTGGAGAAGGGGATATAACAGCGGTCGCAAATTTCGCTTCTGACCTTTTTGGTGAAAAGTTCCATGAGGAGAATGTGATTCTAGGGGAGACTGAACAGATCCCCGAACCTGGTCCAAAAAGCCTTTCTCCGAAGGATTATGAGATTGTAGGGCAGGCTCTCTGCGGGAAAAGCGTAGAAGCCAGAACCCATGTTACAGAACTGGCGATCAAACTTGATGTGCCGTTTCCAGGCAACGAAGATCTGCCAAAAACTGTTGGCAGGCTCCTTCAACGCGACAGCCGCGAAACGGGCCTCCGCCACCTCATCACCGGTTATCCTGCCGAAGTTCGTGAAATTGCCGCGCAAGTCTTTGATGACCTACCAGATGAGAAACGGGTGGCTGCACTGTCCGAGTTAGTTGAGCTTCTTTTGCAGGCGAAGGACCCCACCACCGACGTGCCTCTCTTCTCTGCACGTTACCATCTCTTCCTCAGATCACTTGAAGGCGCCTATGTCTCTTACTGGCCGGAGAAAAAGGTCTTCCTCGATCGCAAGGCAGAGGATCAGGAGCACACGGCCTTTGAAGTTGCGCTGTGTCGAGAGTGCGGTCAGCATTATTTTGTAGGTCCGAATGATTTCAAGGGCGGCAAATTGGCGGAGGCGATTCGCGACCCAAGTCATGTTAATTTTGGGGCCACCTTCTTTCGGCCTATTGAGAATATCGGTGAGGAAGACGAAGAAGAGGAGAGTGGCGACACCAATAACAAGCAGGTATTTCAACTTTGTGTCCAGTGTGGCGAGATGGGGAAAGGCAAACCGAGATGTGGACACAATAATCCGATCCAGGTAGTCAGGGAGGAATCCCCGAAGGATGAAGATAGGGCAGACCAAATGGCGCAATGCGGTGCCTGTGGATACAACGCTGCTGGTCGCGACCCTGTTCGGGAAGTGGTCCACGGAACCGATGGCCCGAACGCCGTCATCGCCACGACCCTTTACCAATGCCTTCCAGAGAAGCGAAAAAAAGTGCTTGCGTTTGCCGACGGACGGCAGGAAGCCGCATTTTTTGCCTGGTATCTCGAAGACTCATACAAAAACATTCTGAGCCGTAACTTGGTTCTCAAAATAGCGCGAAGTTTCACGCACTATCCTGCGGAGGGGATTAGCCTCTACACAATCGCTGATAAGGCGTTCCATAGTTACCACAATGCTTTTAGAGAGAAGGGATCCGATGATGAGCCGATGATTCGCAAGAATATTTGGCGTGCTCTCTACAGAGAGTTCCTGACCGATGAACAACGGATTTCCCTTGAAGGCGTTGGCCTGGTTCGATGGTCGGTCAGTTGGCCAAATTGGTTC
>JASEGR010000123.1 GCA_030017955.1 Candidatus Eisenbacteria bacterium | reverse complement strand
ACTGCCACTCACGGAACTCTCTCGTCATCTTGCTCCTCTCCCCTCTGGGGAGAGGTGGGTGAGGGGGTCATCCGTGGATTTGGCGCGACCATTCATATTCCCCAACCGCCGCTCACAACCACGTTTGCCCCCGTCACATACGAGGCCTCATCTGAGACAAGCCAGATGACGGCGGACGCAACATCCTCCGCCTTTCCGATCCTACCGGCAGGGATTTTCTTCAACATCTTCTTTTGAATCTTGCTTCCAGCAATTGAGCTTTCCATGATTCCCGGCGATACACAATTCACGGTTATCCCGAAAGGCGCAAGCTCCTTTGCGAGCGATTTCGTCAATATGATTACGGCGGTCTTCGATGAAGCGTAGGCAGCAATCCTGGGAAACGCCCCAACCCTCTCTGACTCCGCGTATCCGATATTCACTATCCTTCCCCATCTTCTCCTGCGCATTTCCTTCTGGGCATAGTACGAGCAGTTGACTGCGGACATAAGGTTGCTGTCTACTATCTTCCTCCACCCTGAAGAATCGGTAGCAGATGTGTTTTTAACAAGGAAATCTCCGACATTGTTTACCAGAATGTCCAATCTGTTCCATTTCGAAACTGCTGTATTGATAAGACGCCTTGCATGTTCCGGTTTGGTGACGTCTGCCTTGAAGGCGGCGGCCTCTCCGCCTTTTTCCCGAATACTCGACACCACCTTCTTCGCCTCGCGCTCGCTTTTTCTGAAGTTCACGATGACCTTGAACCCCTTTTCACTAAGAGCCAAAGCGATTCCGCGTCCTATCCCCCTGGCGCTGCCAGTGACGACTGCGACTTTGCCGGTCATGTTCGAGAACTTATACAAAAAGAGATTCTCCTGTCAACGTAGCAGGCGCGAGAGTGGTTTCCGACCGACTCCACCGGCATCGGAGGATTTTCCGCGGCGCCAGAAGCATTCTCGGCGCGTTCCTGCCCTCTCACATACCAATTAGAACAGTGCCGATACAAGGTATTCACCTTTGCCACCAAGGGGGCTCGAATCCCTCCTCAACGGAGGGCATAGAAACATCAGCAAGGGGGGGACGTCATGTGCCTGCACCTGCCCCCTAGCACGAAGTTCTGTTTGACAAATGTCTCTCTCGGCCATATCCTATCAAATAATAAATTCCTGGTGTTTGTTTGAGCTCAGGATCAGGCGGAGACGCGAGACTGTTCCGAGAAATGACGACATCCCCCGGGCTGGCGTTGCCAAACATTCCGGTTGTCATACGCTTAAGCACTCGCTTACGACGCACTGGCTTGAATCTGGGTATGACAGCCGGACTATTCGGGAGGTCCTGGCACACAGTGATGTGAGTAGGACTGTGACTCATACACATGTACCCAATAGGCGTACGCGGGCGTACGAAGTCCGCTTGATGGTGTCGCCTGGGGATGCCAATTGCCGAGGTGCCAGAGTGGGGGCATTGGGGGGACTCAGCCGGTTCTTTGCGCGCGGGACCGCGAGGGCGGGTCATGCGAGAAGCAAGCCCGCTGTTCTTGTACTGCTATACAGACCAGCCCCGCTGTGTATCAGGATATCCTGCAAGAGGGAGTGTGCTGTAAGGAGAGGAGTGTGAACCGGTTGGGAACCCGAACCATGCCAACCGAAGGAGGATATACGGCAACATCCAGGCAGTGTATTGGACTACGTAGTTCTGTAGACTTATCGATGGCGCGGACGCTTCGCGCCGCGCCATCGGGGCTGCGGATTGCCATCCGCTTTCTGCCCGGCGCTGCGCGCCGGCCATCAGCGGTTGAAGCGGACGACCAAGCCCGCGAGCAAGCTCGCGTGTCCGGCCGCCGCTTATCCGCAGCCCCGTTATAAACCAGAGTGCTGTTGTGACTTATTTGTGGAAGATTGTTCTTGAGGGGAAAAGATTTCTGATTCTGGTTGCGTCAGCATGTCAGGCGGGCGCGAGACACTTTTGGGATCGAAGAGTTTCTCTGGAGGCCACAGCCGCGGCGGGTTTTTCGGCGGCTGGCATTTTGACCGAAGTTGGATGTTCGCTGCGCCGTTGATTTGTTGTGGCCAAGAGTATCATTTGTTTCATTGCTCCTGCGCTCAATAGTTTCTTACGTTTTTGCCTGGCGGCTGCGGCGAGTGATTCGCTTTTGTGTGCTTAGTGCTGAAGGAGATTTGAAGTTTCTAACCTGTCACTGCAGCGGACAGCGGAGGTTGATTTAGTGTTCAGTTGTTGGAGGAACAGATTCCTCCCATCCCGGTCCCGCTGCCGCTGACTGACATCGTTGGGCTCAGGAGGTTGCGATGAGACCTACCATTGACGATGTCCCGCTCTTGAACGAACTGCTCGGCAGGGATGAGGTGGAGCTTCTGCGGGCAACTCCCATTCTGTGTGAACAATGTGGCGGCTCGATTCCACACGACGGAGCCCGGTGCCCCAAGTGCCGCAGGAAGTCACTTCCTGGTGCATCAAAGCCCCGGGAATGGCTTCTCTTCCTTGCGGTAGTAGCGGGCGCCATAGGGGCCGCACTTGGACTGACACTGTTGCTCGAAGCAGCTGGACTCAATACTGGCGAGGGCCTATTCAGGATCTCGACGACGATCGGCTGGATCTTCTTTGGCGGCGTGGCGCTATTCTGTCTTCGAGCTGCCCTAGGACCGACCCCATTGCCCCTCCGTCTTCGCCGACGCGCAGAGCGAACCTCGCTCCGCGGAGACGAGTACGTTGCGTCGGCTGTCGCTGACTTCGCCGTCTGCTCCCTCCTGTGGACTAACGGCACCCACTGGGATGCTGCGTACCGCTACTTAGAGCAGCTCACCCCCAAGACTGAGTGGACGCGCTGCACATCACTTCTATCCAAGGCCTTGGCCATAGCAGCATCCTATGCAGTGTTGTCCCCGAAGGTGGCTCCATACCCTTCTGAAGTAGCCGAGTGGGTTACCCGCGTTAAGAAGGTACGCCTCGCATACGAGAACCCCAGAGTTCTTCTGGATCGGCTGAGCAGCTTGGGTGGTTCCGGCGAAAACCAACCTGCTTCGCCGGATTCGGCCGCCTTTCGAGCACTCAAGAGCGCCCTTCAGGGATAGTCGATCTGCGATGTGCCACGGCGGTCCGGAACAGGAGGGGTGCGATGAGATGGCTGTCCCGGAGGCAGCCAAGGGAGGAAGCAGAGATGGACAAGGGTCAGGGAACCCAGCGGATGTCCCCCCAGCTTCGGGATGCGCTCGCATCCGGTTTCGGGGCAGGTCTCTTTGGAGGTGCCGCTGCTCATTTTCTTGCCGGCGGCAAGATGACATTTCCGATATTCCTCGTGATCTCCATCATAATGTTCACGGGGATCAAGGGATAGTACAGGTTCTTGGCCTTGATCATCTTTGTCGCTGTAGGCTCGCTCGTCATAGCAATCCTTCGGATGCCATGATCGAGGCGCGTCACAGCGGGACGAGGTCTACCCCCTGGTGCAGTTCGTGGCCGGGATCCACGGACTGAGAAACAAGACTCGGTTGCGTCTCGGTCTAGTTGTCACACTCAACTGTGCGAGAAGGGGAGGAGGGATCCCGATGAAGGAACAAGGAGATCGGGGAACTCCTACGAGCGCATGAGTGACGGGGCGCTGACCGTGTGCGCTCAACACGCTGACGATTAAACGGCTCAAGCGCGGTCGTTCTATTGTAGTTGTTCCGGGAGAGGAGCTATACCTAAGAAAA
Organism: Candidatus Eisenbacteria bacterium; assembly: GCA_030017955.1. Classification (NCBI taxonomy): domain Bacteria; phylum Candidatus Eiseniibacteriota; species Candidatus Eiseniibacteriota bacterium. The sequence continues at coordinate 1,266 of JASEGR010000123.1, read as the reverse complement.
GGAGGATGCAAGAGATGGGGACGAGACGTCTCGCGGCAGAGTTTCTTGTAGCACTGGTTAGCCTAGCCAGTGTGTTGTCTTGCTCGCAAAAGACGCAGGAACGAGTAGTTCAATATGCCACATACAATAGTGACGGCATTTCCATTGAGTATCCAGGAGCGTGGCGCGACGTGAGCAATTCTGCTGATGCCGAGACCATGAAAATGAAGATTGCAAGCGGGCTGGCGCAATTCAATCGTACCCTTTTGTCTTTCGCTGCTTTCGCTCTTCCAAATGATGAAGGGGTACTCTCCCTCTCGAAGGTGCAACTGCAGGCCGAGGTTACGGATAATGATATACTGTCCGAGCGTTCGCAAGTACACGCTGACGCGACCAGAGACGGCTACGTTACCAAGGTGAATACTCTTACAAAGGCACGGATCAAGGAGTGGCCCGCAATAGTGGAGGATGTAGAATTGTCCAACGGTGGTAGGGCGCATTGTGTCAAGGTAATTGCTCGCGGATTCTATGTTGAACTATCAATGTCGCTTGATAAGTCACAATATCAGAAATACGTGACTGCGTACAATCACAGTCTCGAAAGTCTTCAGATAACTCAATAGAGGAATGGAAATGTGAGCCGTTCAATCTGTACAAAAAGGCCGTTTTGAAGAAAAATAGAAGAATAGTGAGAAACACAACTGAGGACGCGCTCGACGTGATGACGCAGTCAAGAAGGGCGCCTAACATTGCAATGAAGCTGGCAAGTGCTCTTGTCACGGAATTGGCAGAGCCGAATTCCGCGCCAAGCCGGCTACCGCCGGACGCACTTGCAACTTATTGCGACGATGGCGCGGACGCTTCGCGCCGCGCCATCGGGGCTGCGGATTGCCATCCGCTTTCTGCCCGGCGCTGCGCGCCCGCCATCAGCGGTTGAAGCGGACGACCAAGCCCGCGAGCAAGCTCGCGTGTCCGGCCGCCGCTTATCCGCAGCCCCGTTGGACATTGACGCAGCTTTTGTCCTTGACGGGTTTAGGAATTGTGGCTAGAATATAGCTATAATGCGATACGAGATTAGTTTTGCTCCAGACCCGGTCGAGGATCTCAAACGATTGAAAGCAAATATTCGCACTGTTGTTCTTGATGCGATCGAGGACCATTTACGGCATCAACCAGAGAAGACGAGTAGGAGTCGAATAAAGCGTCTGCGCGGGCTTTCCCGGCCGCAGTATCGGCTTAGGGTGGGTGATGTCCGTGTGTTTTATGATGTATCGCGGAGGACCGTGG
>JASEGR010000122.1 GCA_030017955.1 Candidatus Eisenbacteria bacterium | reverse complement strand
GTGTCGTGTCCCGGGGCAAAGACATAGACAAGGAACTTCCGGGACACGACACTAGTGTGCCGGACGGTCTATGGGAACAGAGCACGAAAAGAAAGAGATAAGAGAGCCGTCAGTCGCGGGAAGTTTCTATCCGGGCGACAAATCTTCCCTGTCAAGAGAAGTGGAGAAGCTCCTGGAAATGGCCGGGAAAAGAGCCCTCAAGGGTAAGATACTTGGGGTGATTGTGCCGCACGCAGGGTATGTATTCTCCGGGCTGGTTGCGGCTCATGCTTACAGGCAGCTTGAAGGCCTAAAGTTTGATGTTGCCGTACTCATCGGTCCAAGTCACAGAGCATATCATCCGGAGGCTTCCATATATCCAGGCAGAGCGTTCAAGACACCTCTTGGGCTCGTGGAAGTTGACGCAGACATAGCGCGCGAGCTGGCAAGCAGAGATCCGCTTATGAGACTCACTGCCTCCGGGCATACCGGAGAACATTCCATAGAAGTCCAGCTGCCGTTTCTTCAGAAGGTGATGCCGGACATCAAGATTGTCCCTATTGCGTTGGGTATCCAGAACAGGGTGGTGTGCGAGAAGATTGCCGGGAGTCTCAAGGTCGTCCTCAAAGGAAAGAAGGCAATCTTGATTGCGAGTTCCGATTTGTCTCATTTTCATGGCTACGATGAGGCAGTCAGGCTTGACCGGATAGTCCTCAAGCATCTTGAATCCTTTGATGCAACCTCGTTACTGATGGACCTCGAAACCGACACGTGCGAAGCGTGCGGCGGGGGTGCGATAGCGACGGTTCTCCTCGCAGCCAAATCCATGGGTGGAAATTCTGTGGAGATTCTCAAGTATGCAAACTCGGGCGACGCCATTGGTGATAGACGCAGCGTTGTGGGTTACGCAGCTGCTGCTGTGATGGGTCCGGCGACTTAGGGCGGCTGCGTCTTCCGGGAATGCTTTTGAGTGAGGTGAAATGCGTGATTAGCAAAGATGGCAAAAAGAGGCTGATCGAAATTGCCAGGGAAAGCATCAACAACTATCTTCTAACCGGAAAGGTGCTGGAGCCTCCGGATGAGGCTGGGGAACTAAGTGAAAAGAAAGGCGCCTTTGTCACCATCAAGGAGTCCGGCAGGTTGAGAGGCTGTATCGGGCAGATCCACTCGACGAGGCCTCTCTATCTCACAATTGCGGACATGGCGGTTGAAGCCGCTTTTCATGATCCCAGGTTCGAACCTCTTGACGAAGACGAACTGGCTGAGCTCGAGATAGAAATCTCCGTTCTTAGTCCCCTGGAAAGAGTGAAAGATGTAAGTGAGATTGTACTTGGAGAACACGGCCTTCTAATTCAGAAAGGCTTTCAGTCGGGGTTGTTCTTGCCTCAGGTTGCGACAGAAAACAAATGGGGGCTGTCGAAGTTTCTTGATCACTTGTGTTTGAAAGCCGGTCTTCCAAAAGGAAGTTGGAGCGACGCAGATCTATCGAAATTCACTGCCGAGGTTTTTGGAGAAAGGCTCGACTGAATCTGACAGCCGCAAAGATTCCACTTTTCCTCATCGCTTTCTCTAATCTTGCCATTCCCGTCGGGATTGAACATATCCCCCCGGAGTCTTGTCTTCCAGGAAAGACGCTCACATTTTCGTTTTCGGCCGCGGCCCCGGAGCAGATTGCGTCCGGCGAGCTGAATCTCAGGGAAAAAGGACAACTGAGTTTCCGGACAATCAGGATGGTTCGTGAAGGCAATCTCTTCGCCGCCAAAGTGATTCCATCAGGAAGTGATGGGCTTGAGTATTTTCTTCTCATCACGACGAGAGACGGGACACTCATCGTTCTTCCTCCCGGTAGGAGTAGGGACAATCCCCAGGAGGTGCTGCCGGTCGAAGAGACGGCAACAGGAGAATTAGTAACAGGAGAATTAGTGACAGTCACCGATATCGAGGAAATGGGCACAGGCACTGAAATCGAAGTCCTGTCTCCGGACCCCGGAAGCCGGCTCAAGGAAAAGAGAATTGAGGTCTTGTTCGGCTTCACGCCTTCCCTTGGAGAGAGTCTTTTTGTCATGGCCGCACTTGACGGGAAGGACGTTAGCAGCGAATGTGACATAGAGAAAGATTTTCTCCTTTTTGCCCCAGCGTATGAACTCTCCGGTGGAAGGCATATCTTCACAGTACAGGTAGATAGTCCTCGCGGGACTGTCCGGACCCAGGCCGTTGAATTCTTCTACGGCGAAGGCAATCCATTCTCCATTCAAGGCAACGCTTCGTTGTCGTACCAGAAGGCAGTCGTCGATGAGGGAGATGCTTCTTCCTACTATCTTTCGCTTCCTCCGGGCGGGTTCATACTTTGCGATCTGAGTCTCTCGGGTCAGAGGTCGGAAGAAAGTTACTTCCTGTGGCTGGACAGAAATCCGTTCTACACACCTTCGTACCAGACGGGTTTTCAATTCTCCAAAAACAACTTTCAGGTTGAGGCCGGCAACCTGTTTCCTTTTGTGAGCGAGATCACTCTCTATGGCGTTTCACCGAAGGGAATCAGCGGGGAGTATAGGTCCCTGGACAATTCCTTTTCGGTCCTTGCGCTCAAGACAGGAGGTGCCGACAATCTCACAGGAATATATGACCAGTACCTTGGAAGCGTCAGAATTGAGCGGGCAGTCGGAGGCAGGATCTCTCTTGGAGGGCTCGTCTCATACAGCACGGACAAGTCTTCATCTCTGACGGTACCGCTATTCCCCGCTCTCCGAAATGCCCTGATCTCCGGAAATCTGTCTATTGTTCCCTGGAAGGGCGGAAGGGTGGGAGGCGAGCTGGCGTACAGTGCATTTGACACGATCGGCGTGTCCACCGACTGGACCAGGGGAACGGCATATGAGGCAAAGATTGAGGAAGAGCTTGGAGCCAGAAAGGTGATTCTGACCTTTAGAAGAGTCCCGGACGAATACCTTTCGCTTGGAGCGCCATATCTTGAAAAGGGAAGAGAAAGCCTGGTCCTCGAGCACCAGGGAAAGCTTTTCAAATCAAACTATACGCTGAGAGGAAGCAGGATCACTTCTCTCAGCATTGGGCAGGGCACGTTTGGAACCGATGGGTGGGAGTTTGTCGGACGGTTTGACGTTCCGTTCAGGAACAAGGGAAACCTTTACACGGGGTTCGAGTACAGGAATAGACCCTATGACTTCTACGAATTTGAGACAAAGACCGCCTCGCTCGGTCTGACCCTGAGCATACTCGGAGGAAAGATTGGCTGCTCTTCCACGTTGAGCCGGGTCACCTACAGTTCGGCAGACACTTCCGCGGCAGGGTCGAAGAACGTGACCGATTCTTTTTCGTTTTCCCTGAGCTACGAGCGGAGTTTTCTTAAGGAACGACTGAAAACGAAGGTTTTCTACTCCGGCTTCTCCGGCAAGGATTCCGGAGGGCTTTACTCGCAGACAAGAAAGAATCCGCTCCTTTCGGCAGACTTCGCACTCGCGAAAGGGTACTCTCTCGAATTGCGTTTTCAGACTGTGGACAGGACTGACCGCATCGATCCGCTGACCTCGTATCGTGAATCAGTTTACGCAGCCGTTCTCAAGAAGAGCATCTCGACTACGTTGTGAAATCGTAACAAATTGTTATACAGTTAATTAGACGGGACTGTGAATGTGATTTGTTAAGTTGGGTGGTGCAAGACGGTATCTCCGCGCCCTCTCAATAGGCTCCCGCCAGGATGACAGTCTGGCAGGCGGGGGTGGCGGGGAGATGCCACCTGATGAGATTTTGGAACGGAAGGCATTCCCGCGAGGTCAAATCTGTAGAGATGGAAGATAAGAGACAAGGATCGACAGAACGGGATTTCGAGCGTCTCGCAAAAGAATCACAGAACAAGATATTCAATCTCGCCTTGAAACTGGTTGGTGACCATGAAGACGCGCTGGATGTCACTCAGGAAACACTTATCAGAGCATTCTCTGCGTACGAAAAGTTTCGGGGCGATTCAAAGCCCTCCACCTGGCTTTACAGGATTACGGTGAACGAAGCAAAGAGATTATTGAGGAAAAGGGCGTTGACCAGACTCTTCGCCGTCAGAGAGCAACAGCAATCTGCCGGGGAGCCGGGTTTGGATCCCTCTCCCGGGCAGGAAAGAGAGGAACGGGCTGAGAGCGTAAGAAGAATGCTTCAATCCGTGCCCCGCGGATACAGAGAGGCAATCGTGCTGCGGTATGTTGAGAATATGTCTTATGGTGAAGTTGCGAAGGTGTTGGCATGTTCCGAAGGGACAGCGAAATCGAGAGTCTCAAGAGGACTGAGAATTCTTGAGAAGAAGCTCGTTCCTTTGATGAAGGAGGAAGGCCGTGGAGTGTAGAGAGTTTCGAAAGGTCCTGAGGGAGTATCTTGACGGAGAGTTAGAGCATGATAAGAAACTTCTTGTCGAAAAACATCTTGCTCTCTGCAATGATTGCAGGGAAGCGGTTCTGGCACTCAAGGGGTTCTTTGCCTCTATAGCTTCCGAACCGGGGACGGAACTTCGGCCATTTTTTACAGAGAAGATACTGGCAAGGGTGAGGAGCCGAAAGAGAAAACCGCTATTGTTGAGACCGGTCCCCGCATTGGCTTCCATAATGATCCTTGTTCTCGCCTCTGTAACTATCATTCACTTTACGGGAACTACCAAGAGGATGCCGCCTGCTCTCCAGGTCGTTTATCCCGAAGAAAATTCGATAGTCCTCGGCGACAAACTCGATATTTGTGCATCTGTCTCGTCTTCCTCCAAATCGCTTAAGAAAGAAAAACTCCAGCTTCTTCTTGACGGAAAGGACGTGACGCAGGAAGCGGAAATCGGGGATGAATATCTCATCTACACTCCGGGGAGAAGAATCGATGAAGGAGAGCACACGATACTGATACGCGCTGCCAACGGCGCTGTGGAAGATGTCCTCAAGTGGAGGTTCTATTCAATCTAGTGTAGTGCGTCTAACGCTTCTTTACATTTGGTGACTTTGGCCAGGAT